>NZ_JAKRNC010000019.1:0-28742 GCF_022347345.1 Corynebacterium sp. ACRPJ | reverse complement strand
GCCTCAAAGGCCAGGCCTCAGCATTTTATTATGGTGATCCCCTGGGCGAAATGCGCCTGGTAAGCAGAGTTTTTGAAATGTAAGGCCTTTGAATAAGACAAAAGGCTGCCTCATCGCTAACTTTGCAACAGTGCCTCTGAGCGCCCTTTCCAGTCAGAACCCGCAGGCCGATCTTGCGGTCTGACAGCTCCTTCACCGTGTTGACCAGATGGGCAAGCGATCGTCCGAGGCGATCGAGCTTCCAGACCACCAGCACATCGCCGTCACGCAATGACTTGAGGCAGGCAGTCAAGCCAGGGCGATCATCACGACCGCCGGAAGCAAGATCATCATAGATATTGTCCCGTTCGACACCTGCGGCGCGCAAGGCGTCGTGCTGCAGGTCGAGAGACTGCGAGCCATCGGCTTTGGAGACGCGGGCATATCCGATCAGCATGTATCACAAACGTTGGTTTGAGGCGGCGCTTCGGCCACGATTGCATTGACCTCTGGAAATGTATCTCAACCAGCTTCATAAACAAAGCGTCTTGAACGCTATCAGATTTTGAAAAAGGAACATGTATGCCGCGTCGCGTCACTCTAACCGATCGGCAGAAAGACGCGCTGTTGCGCTTGCCGACTTCACAGACGGATTTGCTCAAGCACTATACGCTGAGTGATGAAGACTTTGGGCATATCAGGCTGCGTCGGCGCGCTCACAACAGGTTCGGCTTCGCCCTGCAATTGTGTGTCCTGCGCTATCCCGGCCGGGTGCTGGCTCCAGGCGAACTGATCCCTGCAGAGGTCATCGAATTTATCGGAGCGCAGCTTGGCCTGGGTGCCGACGATCTCGTAGACTATGCTGCCCGCGAGGAAACACGGCACGAGCATCTTGCCGAGTTACGGGGGCTCTACGGCTTCCGCACCTTCTCCGGACGTGGTGCGAGTGAGCTGAAGGAATGGTTGTTCCGAGAAGCCGAGATGGCGGTGTCGAACGAGGATATCGCCCGTCGCTTCGTAGCCGAGTGCCGACGCACCCGCACTGTCCTTCCCGCGACATCCACGATCGAGCGGCTTTGTGCCGCGGCTCTCGTCGATGCCGAGCGACGCATCGAGACGAGGATCGCCAGTCGGCTGCCTATGTCGATCCGAGAACAGTTGCTGGCATTGCTCGAGGAGACGGCTGATGATCGGGTGACCCGTTTTGTGTGGCTGCGCCAGTTCGAGCCTGGCTCGAACTCTTCGTCGGCCAACCGGCTGCTCGACCGGCTCGAATATCTGCAACGCGTCGATCTCCCCGAGGATCTGCTTGCCGGCGTTCCTGCCCATCGGGTGACTCGTCTGCGCAGGCAGGGTGAACGGTATTATGCCGACGGCATGCGCGATCTCCCGGAGGACAGGCGGCTTGCGATCTTGGCTGTTTGCGTCTCGGAATGGCAGGCGATGTTGGCCGACGCAGTGGTCGAAACCCACGACCGGATCGTCGGCCGTCTCTACCGTGCTTCGGAGCGTATTTGCCATGCAAAGGTCGCAGACGAAGCGGGGGTGGTGCGTGACACCCTGAAATCCTTCGCCGAGATCGGGGGCGCCCTGGTCGATGCACAGGATGATGGCCAGCCGCTGGGCGATGTCATCGCGAGTGGGTCAGGGTGGGACGGCTTAAAAACCCTTGTTGCAATGGCAACCAGGCTGACCGCCACCATGGCCGACGATCCGCTCAATCATGTGCTCGACGGTTATCACCGCTTCCGCCGATACGCTCCACGCATGTTGCGCCTGCTCGATCTGCGAGCTGCGCCCGTTGCACTGCCGCTTCTGGAAGCGGTGACGGCCCTTCGTACCGGTTTGAACGATGCCGCGATGACCAGCTTCTTGCGGCCCAGCTCGAAATGGCATCGCCACCTTCGGGCCCAGAGGGCTGGCGACGCTCGCCTATGGGAGATCGCGGTGCTGTTCCATCTGCGCGATGCGTTCCGCTCCGGAGATGTCTGGCTTACTAGGTCCCGGCGCTATGGCGATCTGAAACACGCACTCGTTCCGGCACAAGCCATCGCGGAAGGCGGTCGTCTCGCTGTGCCATTGCGGCCGGAGGAATGGCTGGCAGACCGGCAAGCTCGCCTCGACATGCGGTTGCGCGAGCTTGGCCGTGCCGCTCGCGCAGGCACGATCCCGGGCGGGTCGATTGAAAACGGCGTTCTGCATATCGAGAAACTCGAAGCCGCCGCGCCGACAGGCGCCGAAGATCTGGTGCTCGATCTCTACAAGCAGATCCCGCCCACGCGCATCACCGATCTCCTGCTGGAGGTGGATGCGGCGACCGGCTTCACCGAAGCGTTCACCCATCTGCGCACAGGAGCACCCTGCGCTGACCGGATCGGGCTAATGAACGTTATCTTGGCGGAAGGGATCAACCTCGGCTTGCGCAAAATGGCGGATGCGACAAACACCCACACCTTCTGGGAATTGATCCGCATTGGACGGTGGCATGTCGAGGGCGAAGCCTATGACCGGGCGCTGGCCATGGTGGTCGAGGCACAGGCAGCGTTACCCATGGCCCGGTTCTGGGGCATGGGCACGTCGGCTTCGAGCGACGGACAGTTCTTCGTCGCTACAGAGCAAGGTGAGGCCATGAACCTGGTCAACGCGAAATATGGCAATACCCCGGGCCTGAAAGCCTATAGCCACGTCTCCGACCAATATGCGCCGTTCGCAACCCAGGTGATTCCTGCAACGGCAAGCGAAGCGCCTTACATCCTCGATGGCCTGCTGATGAACGATGCTGGACGCCATATCCGCGAGCAGTTCACCGACACGGGCGGCTTCACCGATCACGTCTTTGCCGCATGTGCCATTCTCGGCTACCGGTTCGCTCCGCGCATCCGCGACCTGCCATCCAAACGGCTCTACGCGTTCAATCCGTCGGCCGCCCCGGCGCACCTGCGAGCGTTGATCGGCGGAAAGGTCAACCAAGCCATGATCGAGCGCAATTGGCCCGACATCCTGCGCATCGCCGCCACCATTGCTGCCGGGACCGTCGCGCCAAGCCAGATTCTGCGGAAACTCGCCTCCTATCCGCGGCAGAACGAGCTCGCGACAGCCCTGCGGGAAGTCGGTCGCGTCGAGCGCACCCTGTTCATGATCGACTGGATTCTGGATGCCGAACTCCAACGGCGTGCCCAGATCGGGCTCAACAAAGGCGAAGCTCATCATGCGCTGAAGCGGGCAATCAGCTTCCACCGCCGCGGTGAAATCCGCGACCGTTCCGCCGAAGGCCAGCATTACCGCATCGCCGGCATGAATCTGCTCGCCGCCATCATCATCTTCTGGAACACCATGAAGCTCGGCGAGGTCGTTGCAAACCAGAAACGCGATGGAAAGCTGCTATCGCCCGATCTCTTGGCCCATGTTTCGCCGCTCGGATGGGAACACATCAATCTCACCGGAGAATATCGCTGGCCAAAGCCTTAGCGTAGGATTCCGCCCCCTCCCGCAAACGACCCCAAGATGTTCATGGTCTCCCCGATCACTGCCCGGAAATGGGCAGGCCGCTACCGGGAAGAGGGTGAGTTTGGGATGCAGGATCGCTCCAGCAAGCCGCACCGGATCCCAGGCAGGACGCCCGAGCATGTCAAGAAGAAGATCATCAACCTGCGCTGGCGGCTTCGACTGGGGCCAGCCCAGATCGCTGCGCGACTTGGTCTCTCGACGTCGACTGTTCACGCGGTCCTCGTCCGTTGCCGCGTGAACCGCCTCTCGCATATCGATCGTGTCACTGGCGAGCCATTGCGGCGATATGAGCATCCTCATCCGGGATCGTTGATTCATGTCGATGTCACGAAGTTCGGCAACATCCCCGACGGCGGTGGACATCGTTACGTAGGTCGGCAGCAAGGCGCACGGAACAAGCTCGCGACTCCGGGATTACCACGAGGAAAAGATCACAAGCCGCGCACCGGGACGGCGTTCGTTCACACAGTCATCGACGACCACTCCCGCGTCGCATACGCAGAAATCTGGTCGGATGAGCAGGCGAGCACAGCGGTGGGAGTTCTCGAACGCGCCGTGGCCTGGTTCGCCGAACGAGGCGTGACCGTCGAGCGAGTCCTATCCGACAACGGGTCGGCATACAGATCCCACGCATGGAGGGACTTCTGCGCTCGGCTCGGCATCCGACACAAGCGGACACGCCCCTACCGGCCGCAGACGAACGGGAAGATCGAGCGATTCCACCGCACGCTCGGGGACGGCTGGGCCTATGCCAGGTTTTACGGTTCAGAGGCCGAACGACGCCTGGCGCTGCCCGGCTGGCTCCACTTCTACAACCACCACCGACACCACTCTGCGATTGGCGGCGTACCCTTCGACCGACTCAACAACGTCCCTGGACATCACATCTAGCGCAGTTCTAGGCTGCGGTCGACAGTGCTGGGGTCGAGTGTTCGAGGATTCGTGCGAGGGCGTTGTGAAGTCTCGAGACGTCGTTCCGCTTGGTGTCTCGAGACTTTTGCTCTTCGAATGGTGGGAGTGGCAAGAATTTCGTAATCTAGGCCCATGAAACTTCTTCTCGCTTCATTCCTGCACCCGGACATCGGCGACTACATTTCGGGGCGAGTGCTATATATCGATGATGCCGCTTCAGAGATGCGCAAGGCACCATTTGCACAGGCAGAGCTGAAGGCAATTGGAGAGGCAGCAGAGACCTTAGTCCCTCTCACCCTATCGCAATCAAACCCAAGCGATATTCAAAATGAAATTGCATCAGCCAACTGCATTTATGTCGCGAGCGGCGACGTGTTCCGCCTACTTGACGTACTGAAGAAAACGGGTGCCGACCGTGCACTGACTGAGGCAGTAAAGCAGGGCAAATTTTACGCTGGAAGTTCTGCAGGAGCAGTTGTTGCCGGCCCATCAATTGAGCCGGCATCAATCATGGACGATTCCAAAACGGCACCGCAGCTCACCGAATATACAGGGCTAAACTTCACTCCTCATGTCATTGTTCCTCATGCACAAGGAACCACTGGGCCTTATTCAATAGAGGTCATCAGTAAGACTGTCGAGACCTACGGCCGAGAATGGAACTTGCTACTTTTGAGAGATGGGCAAGCCCTCTTTATAGATGATGAAAAATCCATTCTCATCTAATCTGCGATGACAAACACGCCAAGCCGACCAGGAAAGTCCATTTACGCCTCAACTACCAGCACTTTCCTTGTGGCCGAGCAGTTCCCTTAACAATACTATTTAGGGACCATGGGGTCATTTGTTTCGGTGAGCTCCCATCTCGCAGAGCCGACGTTGTGGCGCTTTGAGACAGTCTCACTCATTGTTATTCACCTGCTGCCTGGGACTTAGCTTCTTGGGACTCACCAATGGCATTACCAAGCGCTGCGATGAATGCGATTAGGCCTACCGTGATGAGGATGTGTCCCAGACCAGCGATGCCAGAGACCATTGCAGAGGACTCCTCCCCCAGTACGGTCAGGCATCCGTGCCAGATCATGACTCCAACAGTGACGACCACGCCGACGTTGTAGAGCCAGAAGAACGCATTGAACTGACCGCGGTTGCGCGACAGACCAAAGACTTTCTCCAATACCAAGAAGATAAGGCTCATCATGAAACCGAGCGCTAGCAAGTGAGTATGCGCCACGCTCAACTGGGTGAACTCGCCCTCGGGGAAATCATTGGCACGCGTGAATTCGCGGTAGAACACGCCAGCGCCCAAGCCCAATACAAGGTAGAAAATAGATGCCCAATACAAAGCTTTCATGGTCATTCTCCTTCCCAACCGCTGTCACGACCGGAGTAGCGATGAATAAAATACTCTAAGGACTTATCCTTCTACATTCGTCATCGTTTTGAATCACAGGGCTGGTTGAAACTGCAATCAACCAGTTGGTTGACTATGAGATCCGGAAGATTAATATTCATAGTCCTGCCCCGAGAAATACAAGCGCTGAATGTCAGGCACCTTTGTTTCAGCAAAGACCCGAATCGTTGAAGCAGTTCCGGGTAACTCCAGCTAGTTTGAACAGGCCCACGCCTGAACCTTGTTCATATGTTCAACGAAGGCCGCTTCTGTTCTTTGCTCATGCAATTGAAGCCAAGCATCCACGACATCATCTGGGTAGACGCCCACCCCGCGCAATACCGCCGCGGTGAATGACACTGGAGCCAATCCAGATGCCGTAATCACTCCGCCATCAGAAACTGCGTCTTCTTCTTTGTAGCCGTCGATGTTGGCGTAGTTGATTGAGGCAAGAAAACCTTGCGCGTTTGAAGTGTGTTTACAGTGGTCAAGCACCCCGGCACGAGCAAAGGCCAAAGTTCCACCACAGATTGCCGCCAAGAGCACTCCGTTCTCATTTAAGACCCTGATCGTTTCCAGCAACTGTTCGTGGCCGTTAAAGTATGTATCTGCCCCTGGCACCACGAACGCCGCAATATCAGTCCGATTCTGGATGTCCTGCAAGGTCAGACCTGGAACTACCTCGATTCCACCCTTGGAGCGGACGGCTTCTAGAGATTCGCCAACAAACAAAACCTTGAAGCGATCCGGCACTTGAGCTTCAGCTTCAGCTACTTGAGTTGTGAGGTAGGCATACTCCCAATCAGACATGGTTTCCGTCGCATAAATAGCAATGACCTTCATGGATCTCACAATACGCGGGCCTGCTGAATCACTACTAGACACGCGAAAGTTTCGATCAGCGTGTCTCTTGCCCACTCAAACCGACCTGCTCCCTCGCCTTAAACTGGCCTCATGTCTGAAGTAACGAAGCAATACGCCGTATATCTCACCCGCCTCGATATCGCCGTATACCGAGCTACCAATTCCGCCGGAGCCAGCATTGAGTTTGGCAGTGGCGAGGGGCTTCTCTCCCCTGTTGAGCTTTTGCTAGCTGCCGTCGCGGCGTGTTCGGCGGTGGACGTGGATGTGGTGACATCTCGGCGCGCGGAGCCGGAATCTTTTGATGTGTATGTGGAAGGTGACCGCGTAAGCGAAGATGGAGCAGCGCGTCTGTCGGAGGTGCGAGTGGGCTTCGACCTTTCGTTCCCAGATACGCAAGAGGGTAACCAAGCGCGCAAACTGGTGGACAACCTGATTCGCATCTCCCACGAGAAGGACTGCACGGTATCGCGCACGGTTGAGAATCCCACGCGGGTGAAGTTCAGCAACGACTCGAAATAGTTCCCCGGTGTAAATGCGCGACATGCGGTTTCGCTCCGGGGATGCCCCAAAACCTCCTGCTATGGTGCAATTGTTAACTATTGTGACAAATGTGATTACTGCAGGAGCTCAACATGTCACCGTCTTTCTCCCGTCGCGGTCTTTTTAAGATCGGCGCTCTCGCCCTAACCGCAGGTGCTATCGGCGCTGCCGCACCGAATGCAGCGGCACTCGGACCGGTGCGCGGCACCATCATTGATTTCTCCGCCGGCGTACCTTCCCCGCAGGCAATTAAGAATGCCGGCCACATGGGCGCGATTCGCTACGTCTCCGACAAGCGCCCCGGCGCTGCGTGGATGACCGGCAAGCCGGTAACCCTCAAAGAAACTAAGGCCAATGCAGCAGCAGACCTGCCCACGGCGTCGGTCTACCAATTCGGCCGTGCGGAAACCGCCGATTGGAAGCAGGGCGCAGCTGGTGCAGCAATACACGCACCGAAGGCGATTGCGTTGCACAAGAAGGCAGGCGGCCCCACCAACCGTCCGATTTACATCGCGATCGACGATAACCCCACCCGGGAGCAGTATACCCGCCAAATCCGCCCCTACCTGCAGGCGTTTTCCAAGACGCTAGAGCTGGCCGGTTACCAGACGGGCATCTACGGCAACTACAGCACTATTGAGTGGGCGATCCAGGATGGCATCGGCAAGTACTTCTGGATGCATGACTGGGGTTCCAACGGCAAGATTCACCCGCGCACCACTATCCACCAGCTGCCGCACGGCAAGCAGCAGACCATTGGCGGCGTCATCGTTGACGTCAATGAGGTCTACGCCGAAGACTGGGGCCAGTGGACGCCCGGCGAGTCCGCGGCTCCTGCACCGGCAAAGAAGCCGACCACCAAGAAGCCACAGCCAAAGCCGCAGCCGCAGACCAAGGCCCCGAGCAATGGTTCGTCGGACCTGGTCAATCAGCTGAGCTCGCAACTGCAGAGCACGCACCCGGAGCTACCGGAACTTCCGCAGGTCACCGCCAATGGCGTGACCTTTAATGGCAAGACATTGAGCAACGATCAGATTCGCCAGCTAGCGAAGATCGTCGCAGAGACAGTCTCTAAGGCGCGGTAGTACTACTTCTTAGAGGGCTCGGAGGTTTTCTCCGAGCCCTTCTTTTTATCTGCGGACTTCTTCTTGGACGTGGTGGATTCGCTGGTGGGCTCTTCGGACGAGGACTTATCCTTCTCGCCCTTGTCGGATTTCTCGTCCTTGTCCTTCTTAGTGGAGGAGGTAGTAGAAGTCTCCGAGGTGGAGGTCTCGATCGGTGGGACGTCCTCGCCGTCTTTGTACTTGAGGAAGCGCTCGGTGGCCTTGCCCAGATTCTTACCCGTCACCTCGTCCTTGACGTAGTCGGTGAGGTCATCGGATGAGCCGGTGATAGAGGCGGCCGCGACGAAGTTCTCGCCAAAGGAGACCGAGGAGTTGATGGACTTGTCATTGGACCAGCCCCACTTGCTGCCTACCACGTTAGAAAGCTTGGCGGTGCCGTAATCCTGGCGGTAGCCATCCTCAGAGATGGGATCGGCATGCGCCATGGCTACAAGCACTGGGTGGGTTTCATCGCGGTCGATGAGCTGCGAGATGAAGCTGGCGACGTCATACGTGGAGGTTTGCGAGTAGCCCCACTGCTCGCCGGCCTTGGTGGATTCGAGATTGAATTCATCCGCAATCGTGTCGATGGAATCCGGGTACTTGTCAAAGAGGTCTTCGGCGGACTTATCAGAGGAGCTAGCGATCATATCCAGCGCCTCGTATTTATCCTCGTACTCGCCCTTTTCCATCACGTAGGTGGCGATATAGAGCTTGATGAGGCTTAGCGCCGGGCGGGCTTCGTGCTCCGAGACAGAGCCCATGTGCATGCCATCGTGCAGGCGGATATAGGTAATTGAATGCCCCTCATCGCCCTCGAGGAACTCATTGGTTTCCGGTGGGACGTCGCGGTTGGTGTCTGGTGCGGCCGAGGGGGCGTCGGCAAGCGCGTCGCTTTCGCGCTCGCTATTGCTGCACGCGGTGGTGGTCAAGGCGAGCATGCATACGGCCAAAGCGGCACCAGCCTTAACTGATGCCGCCTTGCGGGTCACGGACGTTCTAAGCACGTCCAACCACATTACCGGGTCTGTGCACTTTTCAAGCAATTAATGCTGCACGGGTGCCTCCACGCCCACGCCAGTAAGCGAGCGAACCTCCATCTCTGCGGAAAGCTCCTCAAAGTTGTCCGGCTTGGTCATAATGGAGACCAAGCCCGGCGAGGAAAGCGGGAAGATGGCCCAGTCCGCACCTGGGAACATGGAGCTCTCAGAACCGGAGACTGCCGGGGAGAAGAAGATAAGCACCAGGCAGGACACCACGCCGGTATACATGGAAGCCACCGCGCCCGCGGTGTTGAAACGGCGCCAGTACAGGGAGTACAGGATGGTCGGCAGGTTGGCGGAGGCCGCCACCGCAAACGCCAGGGAGACCAGGAAGGCCACGTTCTGGGTCATGGCCAGGATGCCCAAGATGATGGAAACGATGCCGAGGACCACCACGGTGGCCTGGGAGACGCGGACCTGCTCGGCCTCGGTGGACTCGCCGTTGCGGATAACCGCGTGGTAGATATCGTGCGCAATGGACGCAGAGGCGGTAATGGCCAGGCCGGCCACCACAGCGAGCACGGTAGCGAAGGCCACGGCGGAAATAATCGCCATGAAGATGGAGCCGCCAATCTCCAATGCGAGTAGCGGCGCCGCGGCATTGGCCCCGCCCGGCGCGGCCAGGATACGGTCCGGCCCCACCAGCGCAGCTGCGCCGTAGCCCAAGACCAGGGTCATGAGGTAGAAGGCACCGATGATGACGATCGCCCAGGTAACAGAGCGGCGCGCCTCGGTGGCGGTGGGCACGGTGTAGAAGCGCATCAGCACGTGCGGCAGGCCACCCACGCCGAGCACCAGGGAAATGCCCAAGGAGATAAAGTCCAGCTTGGTGGCGGTGGTGGCGCCGTACTTCAGGCCAGGGGCCATGATGTCCTTCGCCTCGTAGCCCTTGTCCTTAATCTGCTCAGAGGCGGCGTGCATGTCAATGGCATTATTAAACAGGATGCTAAAGCCGCCGCGCAGGGCAATGAAGACCAAGAAACACATGATGACCACGCCGGCGACCAGAAGCACGGCCTTAATCATCTGCACGTAGGTGGTGCCCTTCATGCCGCCGACCAGGACGTAGACAATCATGAGCACGCCCACAATGCCCACGACGAGGGCCTGCCACTTGAAATCGTGGATATCCAGCAGCACGGCCACCAGCGAGCCGGCGCCGGCCATCTGCGCGATGAGGTAGAAGAGCGTGACGAAGAGGGTGGCGATGGACGCCGCCACGCGCACGGGCTTTTGCTTCAGGCGGAAGGAGAGGACGTCCGCCATGGTGAAGCGGCCGACGTTACGCATAGGCTCGGCGACGAGCATGAGTGCTACCAGCCAGGCAACGAAAAAGCCCACCGAGTACAAGAAGCCGTCGTAGCCGTTGAGCGCCACC
Source organism: Corynebacterium sp. ACRPJ (assembly GCF_022347345.1). Lineage (NCBI taxonomy): Bacteria > Bacillati > Actinomycetota > Actinomycetes > Mycobacteriales > Corynebacteriaceae > Corynebacterium > Corynebacterium sp. ACRPJ. The sequence continues at coordinate 18,023 of NZ_JAKRNC010000019.1, read as the reverse complement.
GCGCCGACGATGCCTAGGAAGGATGCGGCGGAGAGGTAGTCACCGGAGATCGCCAGGCCGTTCTGGCGTCCGGAAAAGCTGCCGCCACCGGTGTAGAAGTCCGAGGCTTCCTTGGTGGTTTTACCGGCCTGCAGGACCACCGCCATGGTGACGATGAGGAAGATGGCGAAGATGGAAATATTCAGTATGGGGTTGCCGGCGGAAGACTCGGCGGCAAGGGTGGTGGTAGTCATTAGATGCCCTCCAGTTCTTCACGGATGGCGGCCGACTTCGGCTCGATATTCTTATTGGCGTACTTCACGTAAATCCACGTGATGATGAAGGTGGTGAGGAACTGGGCAAGGCCGAAGACTAGGCCGATGTTCCAGCCGCCGCCGAGCTCGGTTGCCATGAAGCCTGGGGCAAACACGGCGGCAAGAACGTAGACCACGTACCACACGAAGAAGGCCACGGTCATAGGGAAGGTAAAACTCCGGTAGGTGCGGCGCAGCTCGCCGAATTTGGCGGAGTCGCGCATCGCGATGAACTCGCTACCGGTGGGTTCACGGCGCGAGACAGGAGTTGCAGCTACGTCACTCATAGAGCATCGTCTCCTTGGGTGAGAGGAACTTAGGTCACACGAGATAGTGTGTCACTGCTCACTATCCACGTTGATCTGTAAGTTACAGAACATTTTCTGCAAGGTTGTAAACTCTGCCAAGAAAACCTTCCACTCCCCCACCCTTTTAACCCCATAGGCTTCGCTGAACTGGAATAACATCTTTAGCAAACTACCCCCGCGGGAAGAATTTTTTACCCCTTGTAAAGATTGTTAACAACCGCTTGGCAAAAGAAAAAGCCCCCGTGAGGGGGCTTAAACTGCGGTTGACGTTACTCTTCGTTGCCTGGGAATTCGCGCGGGTCATTGAACATGCGGCCAAAGCCCTCCTGGCCCTCAAGGGCGTCGATGGCGGATACTTCCTCTGCCGTGAGCTCCAGCTCGGTGGCGGCCAAGTTTTCCTTCAGGCGCTCGGTGCGCGCGGACTTCGGAATGACGGAGATGTCCTTGGACATGAGGTACGACAGTACTACCTGTCCCTCGGTGGCCTCGTGGTCAGCCGCAGCCTGCTCAATCACAGGGTTATTGAGCACAACGCCGCGCGCCAGCGGGGCCCACGCCTCGGTGACGATGTCATTATCGTGATGGAAGGCGCGCAGGCTGGACTGGGTAAAGCCCGGGTGGATCTCCACCTGGTTGAGCACCGGAGAAATACCGGTGGTAGAAATCAGGTCCTTGAGCACGTCTTCGTAGAAATTGGCCACACCGATGGACGCAATCTGACCCATACCCTGCAGGCGGGCGATAGTCTCAAAGGTCTCGTTGTACAGGCCACCCTGCGGCCACGGCCAGTGGATAAGATACAGGTCGAGGTAGTCCAGCTGCAGATCCTTAAGCGACTGCTGGAATGCCTCTTCCACCTTGTGCTCACCCTGGTGGGAGTGCCACACCTTGGAGGTAATAAAGAGCTCATCGCGGGTGACGTCGCCGGCATCCATTGCCTGCTTCAGGGCGGTGCCTACCGCCTCTTCGTTCTTGTAGAGCGTAGCGGTATCGAAGTGGCGGTAGCCCAAATCGATGGCCTCGCGGATGACGCGGATGCATTCCTCGTCATATAGCTTGTACGTACCCAAGCCCAGCTGGGGCATTTCGCGGTCATCATTGAAAGTTACGGTTGGCACAGTCATGCCCTCCATTGTGCCGCAGTTTTTCTGACCGCGCCGAAAACGACGAAACCCCAGGGCGAACCCTGGAGCTAAGCGCTTTTAGTCGGCGCGGATGAGGTCAATAATGAAGACCAAGGTGCGGCCGGACAGCGGGTGCGCACCACCTGCGGGACCGTAGGCCTTTTCCGGCGGAATGATGAGCTTGCGGCGACCGCCCACCTTCATTCCCGGAATGCCCTCTTGCCAGCCGGCGATGAGACCGGTCAGCGGGAACTCGATGGACTGGCCACGGTCCCACGAGGAATCGAATTCTTGGTTGGTCTCGTATTCAGCGCCGACGTAGTGGACCTCCACTACGGCACCAGGCTGCGCCTCAGCACCGTCGCCGACGACGATGTCTTCTACGACAAGGTCGGTCGGCGCTGGGCCAGACTGGGCTTCAATAACAGGCTTATCCATGGGGATTATTCTCCTTGGGAAATCTAGTTTGTTCGTGCGGTCGCATTAAAAACCGAACCGAGCTGCACCTATTATAGGTGCTACCACCCGATTCGGCTTAATTAGGCTGACCGCGGAGCGCTTTAACGCTCGCTACGCGGGGTGACCTTACGCAGGGACTCGCCGGTGTAAATCTGGCGCGGACGGTTGATCTTGGTGTTGATCTCCAGCTGCTCGCGGTACTGTGCAATCCAGCCTGGCAGACGGCCGATAGCGAAGAGGACGGTAAAGAAGTCCGTCGGGAAGCCCATAGCGCGGTAGATCAGGCCGGTGTAGAAGTCCACGTTCGGGTAGAGCTTGCGGGAGACGAAGTAGTCGTCATTCAGCGCAATATCTTCCAGCTTCATGGCCAGATCCAGCATTGGGTCGCCGCCCAGGTGCTCAATGATCTCGTGCGCGGTCTCCTTAACGATGGCCGCGCGTGGGTCGTAGTTCTTGTACACGCGGTGACCAAAGCCCATGAGGCGAACGCCCTTTTCCTTATTCTTCACGCGGTTCATGAAGTCGGTAGCGTCACCATCGTGGTTGTTCTGGATATCTTCCAGCATCTCCAGAACTGCCTGGTTTGCGCCGCCGTGCAGCGGACCGGACAGGGCGTTAATGCCGCCGGCGATGGAGACGAACATATTGGCCTGAGCGGAACCAATCATGCGCACGGTGGAGGTGGAGCAGTTCTGCTCGTGGTCAGCGTGCAGAATGAGCAGCTTATCCAGCGCCTTAGCTACAACCGGGTCCACCTCGTACTCCTCGGTGGGGTAACCGAACATCATGCGCAGGAAGTTCTCGCGGGCGTTCAGGCTATTGTCCGGGTACATATAAGGCTTGCCCTGAGACGCGCGGTAAGCATACGCAGCCAGCATTGGAACCTTAGCCAGCAGGCGGACGGTGGCCTTATCCAGCTGCTCCGGGTCCAGCGGGTTGAGCTGGTCCTGGTAGTACGCGGAAAGAATGTTAAGGGAGGAAGCCAGCACGGCCATTGGGTGCGCGTTGCGCGGGAAGATATTGAACGCGGCCTTGAAGTCCTCATCCAACAGGGTGTGGTGGCGGATTTCGCGGTTAAAGTGGCTGAGCTCTTCCTCGTTTGGCAGATGACCCTTGATCAGCAGATAGGAAACCTCGTTAAAGGAAGCGTTTTCCGCCAGGTCCGCGATATCGTAACCGCGGTGGCGCAGGATGCCCTCTTCACCGTTAATGAAGGTGATCTTGGACTCGGTGGAACCGGTGGAGGTATAACCAGGGTCGAAGGTAACGAGCCCGGTCTCGTTACGGAGCTTGGAAATGTCAAAGCCGGAGTCGCCCTCGGTGGACTGCTTGATGTCCATCTCGTACTCGCCGCCTGGGTACTGGAGCACTACCTTGTTGTCTTCAGAAGCCACGGAAGTTCCTTTCTCTATGTGAAGAGTCACTATTAAGCACTAACTTAAGGAAGCTAGCTTGATACCTCTTCACACTTTAGCAAACTTTGTGACGCCGCCAACAGGATTTGGCCGACTAAAATAACTGCCGTTCGACCGGAACTGTTCTACACTGACTTGCATGAGTACACCCGAACTTACGCTGCCTGCCGACCTCCTGCCTGCCGACGGCCGCTTTGGCTGCGGCCCCTCCAAGGTTCGCCCCGCCCAGCTTGCGGCCATTGACCCCGCGATCATAGGCACCTCTCACCGCCAGCCGGCAGTAAAGAACCTCGTAGGTTCGGTGCGGGAAGGCTTAAGCGATCTCTTCTCCCTACCAGAGGGCTACGAGATTATCCTTTCCCTAGGCGGCGCCACCGCCTTCTGGGATGCTGCCACCTTCGGACTCATCGAGCGCCACTCCGCCCACCTCACCTTTGGTGAGTTTTCCACTAAATTTGCCAAGGCCGCTGCGGGTGCACCCTGGCTCGATGCCCCCTCCATCGTGGAGTCCCCCGCGGGCACCGCGCCCGACCCACGCGAACTTTCTGCAGAGGCGGACGTCGTCGCTTGGGCACACAATGAAACCTCCACCGGCGCGATGGCAGAAGTCACCCGCCCGCACCCCCGCAATGATCAGCAGCTGGTGGTCGTGGACGCCACCTCCGGCGCGGGCGGCCTGCCCGTGCACATATCCGATACGGACGTCTATTACTTCTCGCCGCAAAAGTGCTTTGCTTCCGACGGCGGCCTGTGGCTCGCCGCCATGTCCCCCGCCGCGCTGGAGCGGATTGAGAAAATCAACGCCTCCGAGCGCTATATCCCCAACTTCCTCAACCTGCAGACCGCGGTAGAGAACTCGCGCAAGAACCAGACTTATAACACCCCGGCAATCGCTACCCTGCTCATGCTGAATAACCAGGTCCAGTGGATGAATGCCAACGGCGGCCTCGACGGCATGGTTGAGCGCACTACCGAATCCTCCACCACGCTGTATCGCTGGGCCGAATCCCGCCCGGAGGCCACTCCCTTCGTCGCGGAGCCTGCGTCCCGCTCGCTCGTGGTAGGCACCATCGACTTCGCAGAGTCCGTCGATGCCGCAGCGCTCGCCGCTACCCTGCGCGCCAACGGCATCCTGGACGTGGAGCCGTACCGCAAGCTGGGTCGCAACCAACTGCGCATCGGCATGTTCCCGGCCATCGATCCGGCCGATATCGCCAAGCTGACCCAATGCATCGACTACGTCTTGGATGCGAAATAACGCATCTCACCCAACATGCCCCGCCGCCTCGCAGGCCGCGGGGCATTTTCACGTTATAGTTGAATGCATCACAGATATGTCCGCCGTCGATAGGCAAAAGGAGCGCCCTATTATGCGCGAGCTGTTCCCAGTTGACAGCGAGTCGACCGAAACCTCTTTGGTGCTGCGCACCGAAGACGGCGAAGAGTTTTTCCTCTCCATCACCGATGAGCTGCGCGAGGCCCTGCAGGGCGAGCAGGAGGAAATCCCCGAAGAGGAACAGGCGGCTCCGGCCATCAGCCTGGCCAAGCCCTCCAAACCGGAACCGGTGGAAGAGACGAAGATCCGCCCGGCGGAGATCCAAAACCGCATTCGCGCCGGCGCCTCTGCGGCGGAGCTGGCGGAAGAAATGGGCGTGACCGAATCTCGCATCGAGCCCTTCGCTTACCCGGTCATGCTGGAGCGCAATCGTATCGCGGAGATTGCCAAGCAGGCCCACCCGGTCCGCGAGGATGGGCCGGCCAAGCTCACCTTGTGGGAGGTTCTGGCCACCGCCTTTGCCGCCCGTGGACACTCGCTCTCCGAGTCCACCTGGGACGCCTACCGCCACCAGGGCGAGGCCTGGATCGTGCGCGTGACGTGGAAGGCCGGCCTGTCCGAGAACGAGGCCGAGTGGTACTTCAAGCAGTCCATGTCCTCGCCTGCCACGGTGGAGGCGCGTAACTCAGTGGCCGCGGACCTGACGGACCCGGATTTCGTGCAGCCGGTGCGCTCGCTGACCTCGCTGGGCAGCGGCCGCTATGACGAAGCTATCGATGGCGACCAGCCCAGCAACGTCACGGACCTCACCGCGCCGACCACCCCTCCGGAAGAGCCGGAGGAAGAGGAGTTCTTGCAAAACCCCTCGCCAGAAGAAAAGCCCACCAAGCGCCGCCGCAAGGCCGTCACCCCACATTGGGAGGACGTGCTGCTCGGCGTTCGCTCCAATACCAAGCGCCCTAGGGACTAATCGTGGACATCTCTCACGCAGTACTTACTCTCTGGTACATCTCTCAGCCCAATGCGGAAGAGGTGTTGAAGACCGAGCCCAAGGCGGATCGCGGCTTTGGGCGGAAATTCCTCGCCCAGCTGGATCCGACCTTCCCGGTCACGCCGATTGGGCAATTCCCGCTCAACCGCTCCGCACAAACGGACCCGAACGAGTACTACATCGGCGGCTACCCCGGCATCACCGTGGTGCAAACGGTCTGCGAGGGGGATTCTGTTCTCCTTTCCCAGCTGCCGGAAACGCTCCTCAATGCGGTGCCAGCCCAGCGCGTCATTGCGCTGGCGAGCAACGAGAAAGAAGGCTACGCCGGCTTCGCCCTGTGGGAGGGCGGCGATCTCAAGCGCTGCCTGTGCGCTACCCGCGAGCACCTCTACGAGGACACCGGCCTGCCCGAACCCTTCGAGGCGCCCTACTGGGCAGGCGAAAAGTATGAGCCGCTGGGCGGAATCTCCCTGCCTTTCGAGCCGCAGGGCATCATGGAAGCAGCCCAGGAGTACTGGCTCGACATCGAGGTCGGTCACGATGGCCCGGACCTAGACGTTGTGGGCTACGCGGTCGACGGCCGCCCAGAGCCAAAGATCGACCCGCCGAAGCCCAAGCGCACCGTGGGGGAACTAGCCGCGCAGTCGGCCAATAAGCTGGGCCTGAACGACTATGACGACTACGAGGACCACAGCGCCGAGCCGGAATCCACCGGCGAGGAAATCATCTCCACCGCCAAGCACTTGGGCTCGCTCCTTGGCAATTGGAGCGCTCAGACGTTTAAGTCGCTCAAGGAGCGCTGGCGCTCATAAAAGGAAATGGCGGCGGCGGTCCCCACATTCAGAGAATCGGTACCAGGGGCCATCGGTATGCGTGCGCGTATATCGGTGGCCTTCATTGCATGTTCGGTAAGGCCGGGGCCCTCCGCGCCGACGAGCATCGCCACCTTATCCAGGCCGTGCATGGCCTCGGCCAGGTGCACTGCGTGGGGGTTGGGGGTTAAGGAAATGAGGGTAAAGGAGGCGTCGGCAAGCGCCTGCAAGGAACGCTGCCAGGTAGTAAACCCGCCTTCCAAATGGGCAAAGGGCAAGCGCAGCACGTGCCCCATGGACACGCGCACCGAGCGACGATAGAGCGGATCCGCCGCACCGGAGCCCAGCAGCACCGCATCCACGCCCATGCCCGCGGCATGGCGGAAGATGGCGCCAATATTTTCATGATCGCCCACGCCCTCGAGCACGGCGATAGTCTTGGCGGATTCCACGATCTCGCTCACCTCCGGCTCCGGGGCGCGGTCCGCGGCGGCGACCAGCCCGCGGTGCATATCGAAGCCGGCCACCTCCGCCAGGGTCTCGCGAGAGACCTCGTAGATGGGGCACTCTGGCTCGCCGTACTCCGCGATATAGGCCTCCACCTTTTTGGGAAAGCCCACGAGGCAGCGCATGGGAAACCGGGACTCGGCCAGCCGGGAGACCACCAGCGGGCCCTCAGCAATGACGAGACCCTCGCCGGACTTATCGGATTTGTTGAGGTTCCGAATATCGTCCAGGCGAGGGTCTGCGGGGTCAGTAATCAGCATGCCCTTAGGCTAGCCGATGGCATTGGAAATCGGATCCATGCCAAAGAAAATCACGAAGAGGCCAGCCAAGAGCCACATGATCCAGTGCACGTCCTTGGCCTTGCCGGCGAAGGTGGACATGAGCGCGAAGGAGATGAAGCCCACGCCGATGCCGTTGGCAATGGAATAGGTAAACGGCATGGTCACGATAGTGAGGAAGGCGGGGATGGCGATCTCCATCTTGGTCCAGCGGATCTCGGTCAGCTGCGCGGCCATCATTACGCCGACGATGACCAAAACCGGAGAGGCGGCCTCGATGGGCACGATCTCATAGAGCGGGGTCAAGAACATCGCGGCGAGGAACAGCACGCCGGTCATGAGGTTGGCCAGGCCGGTGCGGGCGCCATCGGCAATGCCGGCGGAGGAATCCGCAAAGACGGTATTGGAAGAAGCAGAGCCCAGGCCGCCGGCCACGGCGCCGAAGCCTTCGACGACGAGGGCCTTTTTCATATCGGGGAGGTTGCCGTCGGCGTCGACAAGCTTGCCCTGCTTGCCCAGGCCGGTCATGGTGCCCATCGCATCAAAGAAGTTGGTCAGCAATAGAGTGAAAATCAGCAGCACCGTAGAGACCACGCCGATCTTGGTAAAGGCGCCCACCAGGTTCACATCGCCCACGATGGACAGATCCGGAATGCCGCCGAGCGCCTCCGGCTTCACGGGCGCGGCCATGCCCCAGTCCTCGGAGCCGGTAAACGCCTGGATAATAAACGCGATGATGGTGGTGAGCACGATGGCGATAAAAAGCCCGCCCGGCACGTTCCGAATGACCATGAAGGAACAGATAATGAGGCCAATGACAAAGACCAGCGCCGGCCAGGTAGAAATCGAACCATTGATGCCCAGGCCCACCGGCACGGTAGTGTGCGCGGCGTCCGGCACGCGGGTGACAAAGCCACCATCCACGAGGCCAATCATGGCGATGAACATGCCGATGCCCACGCCCATCGCCGCCTTCATGGACTGCGGGATGGCGTCAAAGACGGCGGTGCGGAAGCCGGAGATGGCCAGCAGGACGATGATAATGCCCTCGATGACCACCAGGCCCATGGATTCTTGCCAGGTCAGCCCGCTGGTGGCGACCATGCTCACGCCCACGAAGGTATTCATGCCCAGGCCGGCGGCCATGGCGAAGGGATACTTGGCAATCGCGCCGAAGAGGATGGACATGACGCCGGCGACCAGCGCGGTGGCGGCGGCGACCTGTGGCACGCCCAGCGCGTAGCCTTCCGCGTCCTCGGTCGTACCGAGGATGAGCGGGTTCAAGAGGATGATATAGGCCATGGCGAAGAACGAGACCGTTCCCGCGCGTAGCTCGGTTCCAATGGAGGAACCACGTTCAGAGATATGGAAGTAGCGATCGAGAGTGGCTTTCAACGCCTGCGCCTTTCACGTACAGCGAGTCTTACGCCATAAGTGTGCTGCCTTAATCCTCGATTTCAAAATCCTGGAAGATGGGCTTTTCATCATCGAAGGCCACTTCCGGGTTCTTTTCTTCCCGCACGCGCGTCTGCGAATGCGCACCGCAGCCATAGCGCGAGTGCACCACCCGGCCGTCCGCCGAGTACTCATTGGCGCAGACGCCGTAGTTGTCCATCAGCTGCACATAAAACGCACAGGTGCGGCATTGCAGGCGCGCCTTGGCCGCCATATCCGTATTCGGGCCAAATTCGGTGCGCCAGCGCTTCTTGGCATCTTCCAGGCCGGACTTGGAAAGTTTGTCACCGTCTAGCCGTGAATCATCCACGGCCGGTGGCATCAGGTCTCCGGGGCCAAGGTCACCGGGGCGCACGCGGTCCTCATAGGGCACCCATTCCGGCGGCTGCAGGGCCTCCCCGCCCGGCACCAGCGCCACCTCATTGACGGTGACGTAGCGCGATCCCTCCGCGCAGGCGAGCACCGCCTGCCATTCCCAGCCGGGGTAGCCAGGCATTTCTGCTTCAAATCGGTGGGTAGCAACGTTTCGGCCCATCCCGGCGACGCCGATATGCTTGCCGACGCCCCCTTCCCCCACCTCATCCAACGCCTCGCGCGCAATGCGCACGGCGCGGGAATCGATCAACGGATTTGCTTTTCGCTTACTCACGCCCCTCATTATTCATTATGGAGCGCACCCGGTGGTACATATGGTGCATGTCGTTTCTTTCCCGCGCCGCCTGCATTCTCCTCCCCTGCACGCTCGTCGCTTGTTCCTCTACCCCAGCAGAACCCGAAGTAGAACACCTCTCCGTCGAGGTTCTCGGCACCGCTTCCCTGCCGCCCAATTCCTTTACGCAGGGCCTCGAAACCGATCCGGACGGCAACCTGCTCCTGGGCACCGGCCAGTGGGGTGAATCCCGCATAGAGCGCTTCTCCCCCGAATCCGGCGAAACCTTGGCCGAAACGCGCTTGGATAAGCGCTACTTTGGCGAGGGCATCACCCAAGCCGGCGATTCCATCTGGCAGCTGACTTGGAAGTCCGGCCAAGCCCTGAAATACGACCACGACCTGCGCCAGGTAGATACGGCCACCTACTCGGGCGAGGGTTGGGGCCTGTGCAATACCGGCGAGGATCTCCTCATGTCCGATGGCTCCGCGACCCTGCGGCACATGGACCCAGAGACCTTCGCGGAGCGATCCACTACCGACGTCACCTTAGAGGGAAAGCCCCTCGAAGACATCAATGAACTCGAGTGCGTGGGCGATGACGTCTACGCCAATGTGTGGATGGATGACAACATCTACCGCATCGATCCGTCCACCGGCCGCGTAACCGCCGTCATCGCTACCGACGCGATTGATAAGTCCCGCTATACCGACCCCGATGATGTCCTCAACGGCATCGCACACATTAAAGACGATGAGTTCTGGCTTACCGGCAAGCGATGGGAAGAACTCTTCCACGTTCGAGTAAGGTAAAGGCCCATGGCAACCCGTAAGGAAGCAAGGAAAAAGTCGCTGCTGCAGATCTTGGCCCTCATCGTGGTCGTGGCGGTCATCGTCGCCGCCGTAGTGATCTTCCAGAACTGGTGGAACCAGCGCCCGGGTCCCGATCCCCGCGACATCACGGTCACCGCCTCCGTGGGCGACAAGTCCATCGACGTCACCCCGTACATTGCATGCGAGCCCGGCTCCGAGTGCCCGGAAGGCGAGGTTCCGAACCTCACCGTGGGCGATGATGACACCCTCAAGCTCGATATTCCCGAAGAAATCTCCGACCACGAGTGGAAGATTCTTTCCATCTACGATGACCCCGCCGCCAACGATGAAACCGCGCACGGCGCAAACGAGACCACCGAGGTATCGATCCCCGGCTCGGTAGACCCCATCAAGGCCTCTACCGGCAAGCGCCCCCGCCTCAAGGTGGTGGAGATTTCCTCCATGATGATCGGCACCGATGACAACGGCGACGAAACCCCCTTGGCCACCGTGTGGTCGCTGACCACGATGACCGATAAAGAACGAGAAGCCTCCGCGGAGGAATCCACGAAGGCTTCTGATTAGCTATCCAAATCCTTCGCGATTGCGCGGAGGATTTCTGCTACCTGGCGCCCAGTCTTGCGCTCTGGGTAGCGGCCGGAATTGAGCACCGGCTGAATCTGCGACTCCAGCAAGGTCATCACGTCAGAGACCATGCTGCCGAGCTCTTCCGGCTTGCGGGCCGGCGTGCGGCGACGCGGCTTATCCAATACCTTGACCCGCAGCGCCTGCGGACCGCGGCGCCCGGCCGCGAAATCGAAGTCGATGCGCTGGCCGGGGAACAGTTCCTCTACTCCCTTGGGCAGCACGTTGCGGCCAACATAGACGTCTTCATCGCCCGGGTTGCTGACGAAACCGAAACCTTTCTCGGCGTCATACCACTTCACTTTGCCAATAGGCATAGGTACCCACCTCTTCTCTAGGGGAAAATCTTTATTTTAGCCGCCTGGTCAAAACAACAGAAGTTACGCGCACTAGCGCGACACGCCCTCGCTATATGGTACAGATCACATTTTGCCACTCACCTGCAGAAACGTTCTCGCACTCACCACATTCGCCCCATTTCTTTCCCATTTAGTGCCCATAACGTGACACTTTCGTTATAAACCGCTACGCTGTCCCCCAGACACTTAAGAGCCGTTAAGAAAGTTGCCCTCGCCCGCCCTTTCTTTTTGGTACATATTTTTTGCACTTAATGCGGGCACACAGAGAGGACTAACTACATGGGACGCCACTCCGCTAAGAACCGTATGGCCGCTAAGTTCACCGCCGGCACCGTCGCCTTCGGCGCCGCCGCTGCCATCATGGCACCGACCGCTTCCGCTGCCCCAGATTCCGACTGGGACCGTCTGGCACAGTGCGAGGCCGGCGGCAACTGGCACATCAACACCGGCAACGGCTACCACGGCGGACTGCAGTTCAACCCGCAGACCTGGCAGGCCAATGGTGGCGGCCAGTTCGCTGCTACCGCTGACCAGGCTACCCGCGAGCAGCAGATTGTCGTCGCTGAGCGCGTGCTTGCTTCCCAGGGCTGGGGCGCATGGCCGGCTTGCTCCGCTTCCCTTGGCCTGAACTCCGCTCCGACCCAGCGCACCGCTCCGTCCGCTGCCCCTAAGGCTCCGGCCCAGGCACCGGCACCGGTCAAGCAGGCTGCCGCTCAGAAGTCCGATGAGCTGGCTGTTGATGCTCTGTACAACACCATCAAGAACGCCGCTGCCTCCTACGGCCTGGCACTGCCCGCACAGTTCACCGAGCTGTACAAGGCTAACCGCCACGACTTCAACAACTTCTACTCTGCCAACCGCAACGTCATCGACCCGATTGCGCAGATGATTGAGAACATCACCCGCTAAGACATAGCGATAAAGGGCCCATTGCAATAGCAATGGGCCCTTTTTGTATGAAAGAAAAATCCCCGCACCAAGGCGGGGAAATACTCTAGCGATTGATGCGAGTATAAGGGTGAACGTAGTTCAACTTCTCTGCCGGCATCGGCAAGATCAGATCATCGCCGTAGGGGCTGGACGCACCAGCAAAAGGCGCAGAGATTTCCGTGATTGCATGCTCGCGATTTTCGTTCTTCGGCCAAGCCGGGGAAACGTGACCCTTCTTCTCATTCGACATAGCCCTTATTATTTCAAACCTTGCGCAAAAACGTAACTCAAACGATAACTAAACTGGGGTGACATCATGACTCAGTCTTCCCACCTCCCGCATTTCCGCACGTGGCTCGCCTCCCTTGAGGAAGAAGAGCTCGCCACCATCCTCCGCAACCGGCCGGATGTACTCAATCCACTACCCCCGAGCATCGCCGCGCTGGCTACCCGCCTGCTACTGCGCACGTCTATCGCGCGAGCGCTCATGAACTGCACTGCACGGCAGCTTGCGGAAATCGAAGATATCGCGCGCCGCGGAGGGGAACTCGAAGAGGTAGAAGACCTTAATCCAGATATCACCCGTCAGCTCAAGGAACGCGGCCTGGCCTATGGCAACATCCTCATCCCGCCCGAGGTCATGCCTGCCCTTCCCACGGGCTGGTCCCTCCTCGACCAAGTCCAGGTCAGCCCGGAGGACATCGCCGAGCTGCCGGCCGAAGAACGGAAAGTTCTCGAGACCCTATCGCGCTCCAATGGCCTGGGCACCACGCGGGATGCAGCCATCGATGCGGACCCAGCCCGGCCGATTCCGCGGCTCATCGCCAAGCAGCTGCTCCAGCGCGTGGACGCCACCACCGTCCGCCTGCCGCGCGCCGTACATCTTGCGCTCAACGGCAAGCCCACCGCCCCAATCCCAGTAGAGGGAATCACCGAATCCCCCGCCCCAGATCCCAAGGCCGATGATGCCGGTACCGCGGCCGGCCTTTCCGCCGTGCGCGGCATGCAGCGCGTCATTGACGCCCTAGGCGCGCGGCCGATAGAACTGCTCAAGGACAAGACCGTCGGCGTTCGCCAGCTCACCAACCTGAGCAAAACCCTCACCATCGATGAAGGAGAGCTGCGTCGCCTCATTGAGCTCGGCATAAGCGCCCGTCTGCTCAGCCGCGGCGAACCGAAAAACTTCGAGGGCAACTTCCTCGCGCCAACGGAGCTTTCTCAGGACTGGCTCGATGCGGGCCTCGCGGAAAAATGGCAGCTTCTGCTCGAGGCCTGGACTGCCTCCCCATGGACCAAGGAAGGCCGCACGCTAGCGCACACTAATGACCGGCTGCCGGAATTTAGGCAAAAGGTCCTGCAGGTCTACCTGCGCGGCGCGAAGCCCACCTTCGAAGAATCCCTACGCTTCCACTTTCCGCTCTTTGCCACGCACACCTCGGACGAGACCATCGCCGAACTCCGCGCGGAAGCCGAGTGGATCGGCGCCATCGCCCTTGAGCGCCCCACCAGCGTGCTTATCGACGCCCCCGACGCCGCCGCCCGCCTCACCCCCGACACGGTCGATTACTTCCTCATCCAAGCGGATATGACGGTACTGGTTCCCGGCCCGCTCGATCCGGAGACCCACCAGCGGCTCGAAGCAGTCGCCGACCTCGAGTCCCCCGGCCTGGCCAGCGTCTATCGCATCTCGGACGCTTCCCTGCGCCGCGGCCTGGATCGCGGCATGACTGGGGAGGAAATCCAGGCATTCTTCGCCGCCCACGGGGAGGTGCCGCAGACGCTGGAGTTCCACATCGGGGACGTCGCCAAGCGCCATGGCACACTGCGTTCCGGCCCGGCGCTGTCCTACCTGCGCAGCGAGGACCCGGCTCTCCTCCAGATTGCGCTCAAGGCGGCGCCCTTGCGCCTGCTCGCGCCCACCGTCGCGGTGTCCCAATTGCCGGTGCACGACTTGCTAGAGCGCCTGCGCGACCACGGACTCTCTCCCGCGGCCGAGGACGAAAGCGGCGCCAGCCTTACAGTCGCGCCCGAACCGGCTACCCTGCCCACGCCCACCGCCCGCCGAGCCACCGCTTCCCCGAACATTGCGAAGGCGATGCGCACCCTGCGCGACGACGCCGCGCCTTCCACGCCCAGCCTCGACATAGTCCACGCCGCCGCGCGCACTGCCCGGCCGATCACCATCGGTTATGCGGATAAGAACGGCAACGAAAAGAAACGCACCGTCACCCCGCTGACCGTGGCGGGCGGGCAGATCGACGCTCGCGCGGCCGATGGCTCTACCATCCGGTTTCCCTTGCACCGGATCACCTCCGTTACGCTGGAGCCATGAATGGACCATTGATTGTGCAGTCGGATAAGACCGTCCTGCTCGAGGTGGATCACGCCCAGGCCGCCGAGGCCCGCGCCGCGCTCGCTCCCTTTGCGGAGCTCGAGCGAGCCCCCGAGCACGTGCACACCTACCGCATCACCCCGCTCGCGTTGTGGAATGCCCGCGCGGCCGGGCACGACGCCGAGCAGGTCGTCGACGTCCTGGAAAACTACTCCCGCTTTCCAGTCCCCCAAGCCCTGCTTGTCGACGTCGCCGAAACCATGTCCCGCTACGGCCGCGTCCGCCTCCACGCCCACCCGGCCCACGGCCTCATCCTCGAGTCCGATGAGCCGCCCATCCTGGAAGAACTTATCCGCGGCGCTACCGGAAAACTCCTCGGCGCGCGCATCGACGAGAACTCCATCGCCGTCCCGCCCTCCGAGCGCGGCCGCCTCAAGCAGGCCCTTCTCAAGGCAGGCTGGCCGGCCGAGGATCTCGCCGGCTACGTCGATGGTGAATCCCATCCCATCGCCCTCAATCACGACGGCTGGCAGCTGCGTGACTACCAGCAGTACGCCACCGAAGCCTTCTGGTCCGGCGGCTCCGGCGTCGTCGTGCTGCCGTGCGGCGCTGGCAAAACGATCGTCGGCGCGGCTGCGATGGCCAAGGCGGAATCCACCACACTCATCCTGGTTACCAATACCGTCGCCGGCCGCCAATGGCGCGACGAGCTCCTGCGCCGCACCACCCTGACCGAAAACGAAATCGGCGAATACTCCGGCGAAAAGAAGGAAATCAAACCCATCACCATCGCCACCTACCAGGTGGTCACGCGCAAAACTAAGGGCGAATACCGCGCCCTCGAGCTCTTCGATTCCCGCGACTGGGGCCTCATTATCTACGACGAGGTGCACCTCCTTCCCGCCCCGGTATTCCGGATGACGTCGGACCTTCAATCGCGACGTCGGCTAGGGCTTACCGCTACCCTCGTGCGCGAGGACGGCCGCGAGGGCGACGTCTTCTCCCTCATCGGCCCCAAGCGCTACGACGCCCCGTGGAAAGAGCTCGAGATGGCCGGCTATATCGCCACCGCCGAATGCATCGAGGTCCGCGTGGATATGGACGCCGAGGAACGCATGCTGTACGCCACCGCCCAACCTCGCGACCGCTACCGCATCGCCGCCCAAGCCGCCGCCAAACTCCGTGCGGTGGACAAGATCCTGGCCCGGCACCCACAGCAGGCGCTCATCATCGGCGGTTATGTCGACCAGCTCAAAGAGCTCGGCGCGCATCTCGACGCCCCCGTTATCGACGGCTCCACCTCCACCGCCAAGCGCGAGCGCCTCTTCCAACAATTCCGCGACGGCTCACTTCCTGTTCTCGTGGTGTCCAAGGTGGCCAATTTCTCCATCGACCTTCCCGAGGCGGCCCTAGCTATCCAGGTCTCCGGTACCTTTGGCTCCCGCCAAGAAGAGGCCCAACGCCTCGGTCGGCTGCTGCGCCCCAAGGAAGAGGAAGCTCTTTTCTATTCGCTGGTCACCCGCGATAGCCTCGACGCGGACTACGCCGTGCACCGCCAGCGTTTCCTCGCCGAGCAGGGATATGCCTACCGGCTTATCGACGCACTAGACTTGGAACAATGAAAATCTTCAAGTTCGACGTAGACGAGTCCTTTGCCAAGGCCAATAACGAGCTCTTGCGCGATTCCAACCGCCTTCGCATCTCCGGCCTCGTGCTGGGCATCCTGCTCATCATCGGCGGCGCGGCCATCTGGTGGGGATTTTCCTGGGGCATTACCATCGGCCTCGGCATGATCCTTTTCGGAATCATGGTGGCCATCGTCGGCTTCGCCGCCGCCCGTAAAGTCGGCACCGCCCAGCAACTCTATGACTCCTATCCCCTCGCTCCGGCTGTCATCGCTGAGGTTAACGAGCGCGACATGGTCCTGCTCGCCCTGGTCAACACCAACGTGGATCCTTCCCTGCCTCCCCGCTGGGCCGCTTGCCTGCGCACCGTGACCGCTATTCCCGGCACCCAGCGCACCGTAGGCACCAAGGTTCCCGTTGCCGCTGTGTCCGGCCGCGCGGACAACAACCACTGGCAGCAAATCACCCCTATGCCCATTGCTTGGGGCACCCCCGACGCCGAAACCGTCACCATCGCCCGAAAGTCCATCCCCCAGGAAGAATGGCAGCGCCTCGAGCGCGCCCGCAAGCGCCTTTCGGACGTGAAGGCCACGAAGTTCGACCTCCTCGTACTCTAAAGCACCATAAGGCTATTTGGTTCACTACCACGTGCTCATGAGAAATAACCGATGCTCCACTTCCATGAGATCTCACCCATTAGCCTGAATAAAGCCCCATCTCCTGCCAAGGACAGCGCGAACGCGCAATGCACTCGGATACTCGGTTTAGGGCATGCTTTGCAGCTCGGTCGCCCTCGAAAAGGAACCGAGTAAAGCACTGAACATGCAGCCATGCCTGGGCGATCAAACCGCGGAGCTTGGGGTTCTATCTTTTCCCTTCATTACTTTTTGTTCGTTGTTGTTGGTGTGTGAGGTATTGGGCCCAGGTGTGGTTCCAGTGGGTTTGGTGTGTGGCTAATGGTCCCGTGGGGTGGTCTAGTTGGTAGGTGCCATCGCGGTGTAGCCAGGCGATGGTTCCGGTAATGGGGTCGAGGATGTAATGGACTCTGCGGTCGGTTTTGATGTTGTGGTGGTGTTGGCAGAGGTTTACTAAATTATCTGGGCTGGTAGGCCCGCCAAGGTGGTATTCGATGCGGTGGTCAAGTTGGCACCGGGTGGCGGGGACGGTGCAGCCGGGCCAGCGGCAGGTGGCGTCTCTGCCTTGGGTGTAGGCGCGGATGTCGGTGCTGGGGGTATAGGAGTCCGCCTCGTCGGCGTTGAGTCGGCGGATGAAGGTGTTGTCTGTGGGTGCGTGGTTGAGGTTTATCCATCCGGCACCGGGGTGAAAGACGAGGTTGGCTTTTTCGTTGGTGGTAAACGTGTTGATGGCAACGCTGGTGTGGGTGTCTTCGAGTATGAGGTCGATGAGTGCTTGTGCGGCGGTGGTGGTGGTGGCCTGGTTGGTGTAGGCGTCGATGTGGCGGGCGATGATGGTGGCGGTGGTGGGGTTGCCCGCAAATCGTGGACACGTAGTGGAGCTACCTAGTGGTTAGGCAGCTATTTCTTTTCTGCTGGTGGTTAGACCAATGTGGTTCTCGAAGTCGACGGGGCTTACCATACCGAGTGCGGAGTGTCGGCGCCGGCGGTTGTAGACGAGAGTGTCTGATGGTTTGTGTGTGGGAACCGATCCCGCATAAGGAGATAAGCCAGAATGACTACTGTGGCGAGACGAGATCCGGCCGATAAGGCCAAGATTGATGCGATTGAAAAGAAGC
>NZ_JAKRNC010000018.1:0-29411 GCF_022347345.1 Corynebacterium sp. ACRPJ | reverse complement strand
ATGGAAGGAGCCCGAGTATCCGGCTGGAAACAAGCCATCAACCAAATGGCCGTGGCCTACCCCGACCGCTTCGACAAATACCTATAAACCCAGCCCCACACACAAACAACTTGACACGCTCCACACGATCGCCTGGTTCAACGCCTGCAGCAACAAGACTTCGATGCGCATCGAATCCGACAGCGCCCACCCGAGGATCCTCGGGGAGTACGCATCAGTGACAAAAGCTGTGTACACGAACCCTTTCCTGGTGCGCACATAAGCAATATCCGTCACCCACAGCCGATGAGGGCCAGGAGCCTTAAACTCACGATGTACCAAGCCTGGGCGAAGTTCCGGGCCCTTGGGTTTGCGCGTTGTGATTGGTGCCCTACTTTTGTTCTTTCCGGACAGGCCAGCGCTGCGCATCAGACAGGCTGTGTGCTCGCGGCCAATGCCAATGCACTGGCGGACCAGCACGCGCCACATCTCCCCGCACGCCGTAGACGCCGTAACTTTCAGCATCAACATCGCGACTATGCTCCACGAGAGCAGCGTCGCGAAGACTACAGTTCACGACAGTTGGCTCTTAGGTGCTTTGTGCCTCGGATACAAGCCTTGCAGATCCTTCATGCTGCGTACCGGCGCGCATTCTCGCTTGGCAATGTTTTGGGAAGGAAGAATGACCTCAACAAAAATGCCGGGAAGTGCGCTCACCCTCTATTAGAAATAGAGGGTTGGCACTGGGCGAGAAATAATTATGGTGGCGGAGGTAACTAAGTTCAGCTATCGTGACGAATGTACTATTGGTTGACCTTTCCAGTAAGGGTTACGAGATTGGTGGCAATAAATGCGTGTTTTTAGGTCTTTAGTTGTAGTAGCGACCGCTATGGCTGTCTGTTCTGCCCCGGCTGCCATGGCGGTTGAGGGGAGTTCTGGTTTGGAAACGGATGCTTACTCGGTTGTGGAGCTATCCGAAGGTGAGTCCATTTCGATCCCCGAGGGTTATGCGGCTGGAGTGGTGGAAGAAGATTCTTCTAGCCAGATGTTCCGTTCAGCTAACACTGCCCCATCGTGTGTTGAAGCGAAAATGGAAAAGGCTGCTGTCCAGGTGTATAACAATTGCGACGCGCCTATGAGAATCAAAGTTGTTATGACTTCTGTTACGTCTCCTATTTTGGGTTCCAAAGATACTTCTTGCGAACCGGTTGCCCCTCATAGTAGGAAAAATGTGAAGTGGGTTGTTCGTGGACTTGATAAGATAGACAGGGTAGAACTTTGCTAAGAAATATTTCTAAAGCCTCCAGGTGGATTATTTCTATTCCGGTTGCCTTTTCGCTGCTGTTCGTTAGCCCAGCTCCAGCTTTTTCGGCTGTGAAAAAAAATGAACTTGGCATGTACACAGTGAAGTGCCAAGTGGTGAAGAATGAACCGGGAAACCCAATAGTAGGGTTAGTTTACGGCAATCATAAGAAGGATCCTAACAAGGCTAAAGAAGATGCGGATTTATACACGAACAAATTCGGAAAAAATGTTCATAAGAGACACTGTGACACTCAGACTAGATATAAGAATTCTGGAGCTTTCACTGTAGACGGTGATCCGATTTAATATGTTGGGCGAAACTTGTCTTTTTACAACTTATTTCCTCGCTCGAGAGTCGGATCTGGAAAGATTTCATAAACAGTATTTAAAAAGGATAGATAAGGCTCGAGAGATCACAGAGATACTCTATGTAACTGACGAAATTACACATGGAGGAGATGAAGTAATTCGCGAAGTCATGATGCAAGATTTCCGTAGGGATATGCGAGACTTCGGCACTTACCCATTTGATGAAGATGAATGGGGTTTGTATAGCCTTTCATGTGTAGCTAAAGACGTTGACGAGCCCGCCAGTGAAGGGTCTAACATGTCTAGGCTATGGTATGACCTAGCTTTGGGCGAAGAGACAGTCCCTAGGGAATTTACCAGTCAAGTAGAAGCCGTTAATGTGTCGAGCGATGGCAGAGGGTTCCCTCTGGGATCTATTTGTGCTTGATTGAATATCCTGTATTTTCTGTACCCCAATTGCTTTATACAGAGATGATGGGATAAGTAGCAAAAAGGGGATGCGGACAAAACCCCTTCTGCTGCTTAGGCCGAGATGATTACTAACACCAAGAATGCAGGAGCAGATCACTGGCACGACGGTGATAGCTCTCACTGAAGAGAAGTAAGCGTTTCGCAGTGGGGGAAGGTGTGGTCGCTCGCGTTAAGCGGGAGCCACGCCTTGCATATTTTACATTGAGGGCGGCGTAAAAAATTGTGGCGATTTAAGGGTTTGCCATCAAAGTAGCAGCCCTTATTGATTAAATGGGTTGCAACTTCGGTTGCAGCCCCAATTCAAGGCAAACCGCGCACGATAGGGTACACCCTAGGTGAACGGTTTGGGGATTACATGCGGCGTATTTAACCTACTGTTCGCTAGGGTGGGTTCATAACCAATGAAACAGAACCGTCACTACCTCTAGACCTCCCAGAACGACCAGAGGTTGTTGTGGGTCAAAAAATTGGTTACGCCCGCGTCAGCTCCAAAGACCAGAATTTCGACCGGCAGACCGCAGCATTAAAGAAGGAAAAAGTCTTCCGCATCTTCACCGACACGGTGAGTGGTTCGTCCACCCAGCGCCCGGGCTTAGATGGGGCGCTTAATTATGTGCGCGCCGGCGGTCAACTCATTGTGGTGAGCATGGACAGGCTTGCCCGCTCTCTTATCGACCTCCACCGCCTGGTCGATAAACTCACCGAACGCGGAGTATCCGTCAAGTTCTCAAACGCTTAGAGAAACGGTCGTTGAGCTGCACAAAGAAAACACGGAGGACAAGCCGCCCTCGCTTTCGGATGGGGATTCGGAATATAATGAGGGTAAAGCACTTGAAAGAGGTGACTCCGACGATGGCCATTCGAACGAATAAGGCAAAGGGCAAGGTCACGGTTAAAGGTGATAAGCCTGCTGCTCGCGTAAAGCTTCGTCGCCGCGACCACATCACGCCTGAATACGCATGGCGCGTTCGCCAGGAAGCCCTCGAATACGCCCTAAAGGTTTTGCCGTAGGTTAGACCCTCTGGATAAGTGGGTCCATATCGGTAAATATGCGCACCTGACTTAGGGTATAAAGAAAGCGCCCGCGTGGGGCGCTTAGCGATGCTTGGGGCCGTCTCGGGGGCGGGGTTGGGTAACTATTAGGCGGCGATTTCCTTGCTGTCGGTGGGTGTGTCGTCGACGAGGTAGGCAGCGATGATCTCCTTGGTCTGGGTCAGGCTGGTCAGCGACATGTAGCGTTTTGCTGGATCCACTCATCGTGTTGTTCCGCAAGGACGGCCCCGACCAGCCGGATGACGGCCTCACGGTGTGGGAAGATCCCGACGACGTCGGTGCGACGTCGGATTTCTCGGTTGAGCCGTTCGGTGGGGTTATTGGACCAGATCTTGGTCCATACCGGTTTCGGTGCAGTAGTAAAAGCTAGCAGCTCATCGAGTGATTCCTCCAGGTAGTCGGACACATGAGGAAACTTCTGCCCACAGAACTCTACATGCGGTATTGCAAACCTTCCTTAAGGTGACGCGGGTGAAGTTGATCGGTGGTGGAAGATCAGACAAATGCGCAGGTAATTGAATGATTTGTTTTGTACCGGTTGGAGCCGGTAATCTATAAAAGCCCATTACGGGCAACGCTTGGACGACTAAGTACACAGCCCACACAGGGCTACTGAAATTAAGTGACTTTATTGTCACTACTGGCCAGGATTTCTTCTGGCTGGCGCAGGCTTTATGTCTGTGTTCTCGTGGCACATCCGTGTCGCGAGTCGGTAGCTGTGTGAAGGAGGGCTTGATGGAAATTCCGTCAGCGCATTTTGGCCGTAGGGCCCGTCGGGTAGTGCCCGACGACGCGATTGTGCGCGTCGAATTACGTTTGCCTGCGCCATTCGTGGCGAAGCTCTCTGCTGAGTCAGCGAATCGCGGGTGCTCCATGTCGCATGTGATGACGCAGTGGCTGTCCGAAGCAGGGCTTTTCCGTGGTGATGATAGTCAGGGTGCAGGGGGTGCATCTGTGACCTAAAACTGCTTATCGGACAAATCCGAAAACAAATTCAGGGCCCGATCCTGCACGATCGCGCCCTGTGGTCGCCGACGTTCTACCAAAACGTTGAGCGAAAGAATCCAATCACTTCACTTGGAGTTACATGAATGGAGATGCGTCTATTTTGTCATGCCTAAAAATATTTAGCAATTGTGCCTGCCGATCCAACGTTTTAAGTATGTGGGCGGTGAGCGCGCGTGGGTAGATTTACGGCTCTTGCAGCAGCAACGCCCGTTCTCGAGAGGCCCACTTCCAGGGACTATGTGCCCGGGGAGGTGTCGACAGTCTCGGTGATTGGTCAGGCGTCGCCGTCGCGGGTGCGCAGGTTGACTCGGCGTACGCTGCCGGATGAGGATCGTTATTTGCGGCTACGGGAGGTGGGAATCCACCGCCCGGCGGGGCCTCTGCGGAGTGAGGCTATCGCCCGAGCAGCGCTTGTCCAAGCTCATACGCGTGTTCTTGATGAAATTGCTGATGCTAAGGCGGCGCGGGTTGTAGCGCGGTACCTGTACGATGAGGCACTCGTGTGTGGCGTTGTTGACGAGGAGCGGGCGTTGACGCGTCCCGCTGTCGATCGGTGGCTTTTCCGTGATGATATTTTTAGTCGCAGGTCGCAGCGCACTTATCGCACGATTCTCTATGCTGCAGGCCGGACGTTGTATCCTCACGAATTTCCTGAACCGCATCGTCAACGAGGACCGCGGCGCAAAGCCGTTCCGGCGGCGGAGCTTTCGCTGGAGGCTGAGCTGTACGCCGTCGCTGCGAACCTTCGACCAATGTTGCGGGCGCAGTTGCTGACGATTTTGGATCTCACCACTGGGGCAGGCCTGTCGTCCCAGGAGATCCGGCAGCTACGCGGCAGCGACGTTTCTCCACTAGAGCTGCCCGAGCACACGGCAGTCCAGATCGCGGTGCGAAAACGGGGTGTAGTCTCTCGCGTGGTGCCTGTCGTGTGTCCCGTTCGCGGTCACCGGCTTTTGACGCGGGCACGCGATGTCGGTAACGGATATGTTTTTCCTATTGTTGGCGATTCCATGCCTCGAAACGCCGTCTGCCACGTGTCGGAAGAGCTCGTTGAGCTGGGGTTTCCTGGATTTAATGCTGCTGCGCTGCGGAATCGTTGGGTGGTAAAACTGGCCTCTGACCCGGGGGTGCCGGCTGCGATGCTGATGAAAATGGCGGGCATTGCTGATCTGCGTGTTCTCCATGATCTGGAGGCGGACCTGCCGCGGTATACACCGGAAGACGAAGCAAAAGCTTTGCTGCGATCTGAGGGGGAGTACCTCTGATGACAGTAGTAATGCAAGAGCAGAGAGTGATGATTTCCCCCGATTATGTGGAAAGTTGCGCTGCGGTTATTGAAAAATCGGGTGCGCACCAAATGATCGACTTTTATTTTCGCCAGGACCGTGGCGTGGGCGGACGGAAATCCTCCGGCCCGCGATATTCAATGTTGGGCGTGCTCACTGTGGGTTTGGCTTTGATTGGGATTCGTCGTGTGCCCTCGATGGCGGAGATCTGGCGCACCCTATGGACCCTAGAGCCTGCTCAGCAGGCCCGGCTCGACCTAGACCTTTCCTGCGGCGAGGGCACCTACAGGGCGTTTGCCATGTGGCTGACCCGGAGGCTTGAGCCGCTTGATTCACTGCCTGATGCTCCTGCGCGTCGTGTGAAAAATAGGGATCACCGTCGAATGCTGGCCGCACGCTCAATCGAGCAAGAACAGGCCTCCGAGGTTGCGTCCGAGAGGCTCCATCAAGTCGTCAACGCGCTGGTAGCAGGCTCAATCCATGAGCAAGCGCCCAAGGGATATCGCGGCGATATCGTCGCCGACGAGACCATCATCGACCTGGCAGGCCAGTCGACGGGACTAGGCAGTCGTGACACGAAACGCCGTGGCGCGGCCTACTCGGGTGGCTACTACATCAGGGATCGGGAGGATCATTCGTTGCATTCCGAGCTTGGCAATCGTCGCAGTACCAAAGGGGGCGTGGCCGTGGGTATTACTGCTGTATGTCGCGTCGGACCGCCACGAGCCGTGTACTCGGTCGCCCCGGTGATTACAGGAATTTCCATCGATAAGCCGAGCTCGGGCTCGGTGCAGGGATTGGCGCGAGCTATCCGATTTCATCAAGAAAACGGTTTTGACCAGCGCGTTCAACGTGGTCGTTTGCCGTTGTTGACCGTTGACATGGGCTATAACGCGAAAAGGTTTTTCAACGACGAATTGCTCGCTACAGGCTATGCGCCCGTGGTGCGCTATCCCAAAAATTGGCGAACAATTTTCGCATCTGACACCGCAGCTGGGGATGAACCTGCTAGTGGTCCTTTGCAAATCGCGGGCGAGTTTTATTGCCCTGCTGCACGCGACATTGCAGGCAACGGGAAGATCGTTCGCCGCACCATGGAACTGCTCGACGAAGATGACGGTTTCGAGCGCCAGGATGCTCGGCTCGAAGCCCTTTTCCCGTTGATCATGGGGACGAATTCGAGGCCTTATCGTGCGCGTCAAGGTCGTGGTCGTCCTCGTAAGGATGAAGCCGATACCGAGCGGCCCGTGAAAATTGATTTGGTCTGCCCTGCAGTACAGGGGCGAGTGCGATGCCCACTCAAACCGGCTTCGATGACACTGGCATCCGAAGACGCCCCGGAGATTTCACCGAGCTGGTCTGCCGATCACTATAAGTGCTGCGCGCGGTCAAGTATCACACATACGTTCACCCCTGAGCAGTGGAAACGCGCTCAGTGGGGACTTGTCCCCGGCTCCTGGGAGCACGCCACTTATTATGAGGCGGCCCGCGCTATTACTGAGCAGCGTTTTTCGATCATGAAATCACCGCATGTCACCGGGATGGACTCTTTTAAGCGCGGTGTTCGGCGTGAGCCGATGCTCTACATCACGCTCGCCTTATGGGTGGCCTCGACGAACCTTGCGATCCAAGAGTCATTCGAGCGGAAAACCGCAGGTCAAGACTCCATGACACGACGACTCCGCATGGTGCGTGAAGACACCGGCCGTGCCCTTGCCAAAGTCCCGCCCCGGACTTAATTGCCTGGGATTTGTTGTAAAACGCATGTTCTAATGCTCACCTGGCCTTTTCTAGGTGGGCATTTTTCATGTCCCCTCTTTGTGCTAGGCACTCTCGCCGACTGGTGAGGTGGCGATTCTAGGGGCGTATTTGTGCCACTAAGGGCGAGGGTGTGGGCGCAATTAATTCCCGGGAGATTTCATATCCACAGCTCGGGAGGCGCTTTTTGAAAAGCTGTGTTGAGCTGCCATCGTGAACATCACACCATGAGCAGTTGAACAAACTGCACCACCGGAAGTAACAAACTCGAAAGGGTATGTTACCTCCGGTTTCTTTCGTTTTTCAATCTTTGAGGTGCGAAGATTGCACGCGTGGGGATTTAGGGTGTGAATCCCACTGTCGTGGGGTTGATGGGGTAGTCGATGTTGCGGAAGCCATAGCATGAGTTGTTTTCAACTTGATCACGTTATGCCGCACGGCACGGTTCCGGATGTAACTATTGTTCCTACTGGACGAAGCTACAAGGACTTTCGTGCAGTTGATGCGGCACTCGGGATTGACAGAAAATACCGGAAAGAAAAGAGGGTGTCGGAAGCTTTGTGTATGAGGGTTGATCCTCAATCACGAAGGAGCGTGCGCAACAATGTCTGCCTAAGTCCCCGAAGAAACATGGTGACGCTGAGCGCGTCGCCGATATCAGCCGCCGGCTGATGGAGAACCCGGAAACCGCCAAGTTGATCCAGGAGCTGGGTGAATCAACCGCCGACGCCAACGAGCTGGTGCGTGGCTTGCTGCAGGCCACGATTAACAGTGGGCTCGGCGCGGAAATGGATGCACATCTGGGCTATGTCAATGGCGACCGGGCTGCTAAGGAAGCTGCCGGCCAAGCCAACAGCCGTAATGGCTCCTATCCCAAAACCGTGGACTCGGCATACGGACCAGTTGATATCAGTGTTCCTCGAGATCGAGCAGGCATCTATATGCCGCGTATGGTTCCCAAGGGCAGCCGCAGACTTACCGACCTTGATGACATGATCATTAGTTTGTATGCGGGCGGAATGACCGTGCGTGACATCGAACATCATCTGGCTACCACCATCGGCGTGAACTTGTCGCCAGATACCATTAGCGCGGTCACCGATGCGGTCTTAGAGGAAGTCACCGCGTGGCAGACCAGGCAACTCGACGAGTTCTATCCAGTCATCTTCCTTGATGCCCTACGTGTAAAAATCCGTGACAACGGACGCGTCGTCAACAAGGCGGTCTACATGGCTGTCGGTGTGGACATGGAAGGCATCAAGCACATCTTGGGCTTGTGGGTAGCTACCAATGAAGGTGCAGCATTCTGGTCGCGGGTGTGCGCAGAAATCGCCAACCGCGGTGTCAACGATGTCTTTATTGTCTGCTGTGAGGGACTGAAAGGCTTTCCCGAAGCAATCCAGGCAACATGGCCGGACTCCATGGTCCAAACCTGTGTGGTGCATCTGATTCGTGCCGCTAACAGGTGGGTAGCATACGGCGACCGGAAAGAGGTCTCGAAGCATCTACGAGGCATCTATACCGCTGTCAACGAGGATGAAGCTCGAAGTGCACTCGATGAGTTTGAGGCCAGCGAGCTTGGCCAGAAGTATCCGCAATCAGTGAAAGTCTGGCGCGACGCGTGGGACAAGTTCATTCCTTCCTGCAGTTCCCGCCAGCGGCAAGAAAGGTTATCTACACCACGAATTCCATCGAATCGATGAACAGTGAGCTGCGGAAAGCAACACGAAACCGCGTTCAGTTCCCGTCGGATTCAGCGGCAGTGAAGACGCTGTGGTTGATGATCTGTAACATCGAGGACCGTCGTGCTGCCCGCCGCGCTAAAGAAGGTGCCAAGGCTTCTGCTTCAGCCAAGCGACTTATCGAAGCCAGCAAGACCAGCAACTGGAAGCAGGCAATCAACCAGCTATCCGTGGCCTACCCCGACAGGTTCGCCGCATACTTGTAAATCAGTCCCCGTACACAAACGGACTGACACCCTCCATATGAATAAGCCTCAGAATACATAACCCCTAGTCAAAAGAATGTTTTGACAGGCTGAGTGTTCAAATTTTTCTTAAAATCCGGAAAAGTTATTAGTCTCGAAATCTCGCATTTGCGGCTATTGTTACAGCGTTCGTTGGGACGGTATGCCTTCAGAATCTTAAGATAAATATGACCCCCATCCGTACAAAATATAAGGAGTGCTGACTGTGCCTGAGACCAGGCAGGAATCTACCCCCCCATACTTTCACCCCCTCGATCAAGGTCAAGCGAGGCAATACGACGGCAGATCAGCCGAACTGACAGTTCACCACCTGGGTGAGGTGGAGCTGGCGGATTCTATTGTAGCATGCGTTGATCCCTCTACGCTTTTTCAACCCCAGCTCATAGCGGCGCTTTCCGGCAAGTATCAGGTGTACAACACGATTGCCAACGTCGAGCCTGGATCTTCCACCAATCACTGCCGTGTGAGTTCTCTAAGTATGGTATTTACTTCGGTGAAGGACGTGAAGGAGCGTACCGCCGTCCTAGAACGAGCGCATACTCTTGATAGCTCACCAGCATGCGTAGGCGTAGATGCGGGAACAGTTAGCTTTCTCTCGCAGGAGGCGGTACGTCGCTTGGGTGCTCTGCCTGCCGAGGAAAGTCAGCGCTTAAGCGAGGAGTGGACCGAATGCGTTGACCATGCACCCCCGTTGGGTATGAGCTGGAATCTTTCGCCCGGTGAAAACATCATTATTTCTGAATCGGGGTGGGGCGACGGCGCATACCCCGTTTATAAAGCCCTCGATGAAGCTGGAAATGTACTGGCATTACATATCGATTTTGAGGTTATCACCGATAATCCCGATTCAGAACCAACTGTCCAGCAAGAAGCGCTCTCTCCATCGGCACATCATCCGGGTGAGACAGGGCAACTATCGGTTTCAGCTTCCGGGTTTGAGGAAAATCGGGTCTTTGCCTCGGTAGGGTATTCCATGCTGTTTCTCATGTTGGCGTGTGCTTTTGCGAGGGTGTGGATGCATTCGCGGGGGCTAGAAGTTTCGTGGATACCGTGGCTTGTTGCGGCTCTGGGATTGCCGGTGGTAGCAGTGATAAGAAGGGACCGAAAGCGCGGGGATGAATCCTCAGTCTTTGCCGTTCCCTTTGCCTGCGCAGGATTGATACTTATGGCAGGCATGCAATTAGAAACACACCCATTGATTGCTTATCTTCTCTACGGAATATCCGGAGTAATTTTTTGCTTGAGTACGTTCCTGTGGAGTGGTCTTCCTCGTACTACTTACGCTCAGGTATGGGTTCTCTTGGGCGGGGGAGTGCTTTTGGCTGCGGTGAATTATCTTTCAGTTTTGGGGGACTTGGCGTGGACCCCGCCAACGGTCGGTTTAGCTATCACGCTCTCTTGCCTACTTCTTCCGTTGCTGTTTTTCATAATGGCAGGAACGGGTGCTTCTGCGGAACTCCCCTCCAAAGCGGCTGATATTTTGCGCGCTACAGTCGGCCCGCTGAACGGTATACAGGCGGACGACGCGGCGAATTGGTATATCGCCCACAGCGGTTACATCAATCTTTCTCCCCGTGCAGGAGGGCTGGCTCTTCTCGGCTTCATCGCCGTCGTCCCTTTTTCCATAGTGCACGGATATGTGTGGGTCATTTTTGTGGGGCTGGTTCTTTTACTAGCCTTATTTGCACTTCTCCGTATCAGAAGAGCTCAAAAGGCTCTTGGCGGCGATGCTTCAGCAATTCTGAAACAAGCGCGCAGGGCGTTGCCTCATTCTTATCGAGACCTAGTTCTATCGGGCATTTCGGTAGTCATCCAGTTCATAAGTGCCGGGGTTTCGCCGTTTGTACCTCTTCTGGGAGCGGCGGGGTTTGGCATCGCTCTCCTGATGTGGCTCTACAGTCTCTTGCCGCCAGCTCCTCAAGAATAAAATAGCCCCCTGCCCTACTCACACTGAATGGTGCGGATGAAGGCGTAGGGGGGACGTCCGATGCGCGGCCCGCGCGTCAAACTGATGGCTTTAGCTGGCTGCCAACGGCGGCACCAGTTCCATCATTTCAGTGAAAGCAGCCTCACGCTGCTTGGGGGCGGTGTCTGATCCCTTAAAGATGTGGTCGGACACCGTGGAGACGCCGAGCGCCTCCGCACTAGCGGCAGCAGCGGTAGCGTAAATACCGGTTCAGAGGGTGATGACGTGCCCGTTTGCCCGCGCAACTCTAATCGCTTCTACGACAGAGGGTGGAACAGTGTTTTTGTAATTACATAAAGTTCCGTCAAGGGTTAAGTGAAGTGCCCCGAGTTTTGTTCCTAGGCATTTGCCTTGATTTCTATTTTTACTTGCGGCGGGTTCTGCTTCCAAAATTCGGTTTCCACTTCGACTGGGGTTCGGTATCCCAAGCTTTGGTGAAGCCTCGTCTCGTTCCACCATGACACCCACTCGAACGTCGCGATTTCTACCTCGACAACGTCATTCCATCTGCGAGTATGGATCAGCTCGTTCTTGTAGGAGCCGTTAACGTTTTCAGCCAGAGCATTGTCATAGGAGTCGCCAACTGTCCCAGTAGAAGCGGCAATCCCGTGCTGGGCAAGGCGCTCGTTGTAGACAACGCTGACGTACTGCGAGCCATGATCTGAATGGTGAATGAGACCTGTTGTTTCCTCAGCACACACGATCGCCTGATTGAGAGCTTGCAGCGGCAGTGCTTCGGTCCGCATGGAATCTGATAACGCCCACCCAACGATCCGCCGGGAGAAAACGTCAGTGACAAACGCGGCATACACAAAGCCTTTTTTCGTGCGCACATACGTAATGTCAGCCACCCACAGCTTATTCGGGCTCTGGGCTTTGAATTCACGTTCCACCAAGTCTGGGCGCAGATCAGGAACGTGAGCTTTTCGGGTTGTGATAGGTGATCCGCCTTTGCCTTTGCCAGAAACACCGGCCAAGCGCATTAAACGGGCAGTTTGTTCACGACCGATATCAATTCCGTCACGGTGAAGAGCATGCCACATCTTCCGCACACCGTAGACACCGTAATTATCCCGATGAATAGAACTAATGCGTTCAACCAGCACAGCATCGCGAAGGCGACGAGCACTTAACCCACGGGCCTTGGACTGGCGATAACCACGTGAGGTGATGAACCCACCGACTCGGTTATTCTTCAACGTCTTACAGATGAACTCGACAGAGAAACGATTCCGGTATTTATCAATGAACCGGATCATTTCCGACGTTTTGGGTCGAGTTCTGACGCGGAAAAAGCTGAGGCCGCCTTCAGCAGCTCATTAGTGTCGCGTAACTCTTGATTTTCACGGCGTAGCCTCGCGTTTTCCGCGGCCAAGTCTTCAGGCACAGGTTCTGGGATGTTTCCCGCACGACGGGCCTGCTGGGTCCATTGACGAGCCGTGTGCCATGAACCCCCAACTTTGGAGCTACTGCCTGGCACGCGGCTTGCATCGACATATTTTCCGCCAAGATGCGGTCCTCTACAAGACGGACCACACGGTCCTTTGCATCCTGGTCAAATTTTCTTGGCATATTCCAGATTTTCCCATCCACTCAAACGGAACAAAACCTGGGGCACTTCATTTAAAAGAGGCGTCCGGCGTGAGCCGATGCTCTACATCACTCTTGCCTTATGGGTGGCCTCGACGAACCTCGCGATCCAAGAGCAATTTGAGCGGAAAACTGCAGGTCAAGACTCCATGACGCGACGACTCCGCATGGTGTGTGAAGACACCGGCCGGGACCTTGCCAAGGTCCCGCCTCGGACTTGATTGTGTGCATGAAGATGCTACATATCGCTGATTCTGTCCGCGGTGTTTGCGAGCCAAAGATATACGGTTTCAGTGGTTCGCAAGTCGAAGTTGATGGAGACGGAAGTTGTATTTTAGAGCAAAGACTGCGGGGTAAGATAGAGATAACTGGACGTGGATAATCGGCGGATGTGAGATGGGATCAAAAGAGCTTGTGCCTGCGGGTATTCGCGTTGTTGTACGCGATATGACAAGTGGCATTGTGCTTCGTGATATTCGGAGCATGTGGGAATCAGAGGGATTTCCTGAGCCTTCTTCGGTAGAACCAATCGCGGGGGAGCGGGTGTCCTTGTGTGAAGCTTATATTCGCCAAGTTGATTGGACATCTCATGCGCAAGTCGAACGTGCCCTAAGGGTGTTCCAAGAGACCTTGCTGGAGGTTTGGGAAGGTTGGCCAGAAGAATACTCGGCTAATCGTGACAGGGAATTTGGAAAGCTCACGCGAAAAATTGAGGCGGCAGGTCTCGAAGTTTCGGACAAGTGGCTGATTCAACTGCCGCCGAGTCTTGAGATTTCGCCAGACGACTTGAAAGGAATCAGTGATCCGGGTCAGATCTATGTTCACTTAGATCGACTGTCTCGGGCACTGCGTGATTCTGATCCGGAATCGGTTATCGGGCAAGCGAAAGAGCTGATTGAAACGACCGCAAAGCTAATCCTGAAGGAGCGAAATGTTGAATTCGATCCGAAATTAGAAATGAGACCTTTGCTCAGAAAGGCACAGAGTTCCGTCGGGTTGCGGGATGGAAATCAAAAGCTGGGACCAGACAGACTTCAAGCTGTAAGGCAGATACTCAATGGTGCTAGCAATGTTGCTTTGGGCCTTGTAGAACTGCGTAACAGCTATGGAACCGGGCACGGACCAGGGAGTTTACGGTCGGGGCTAGAGCAGCGGCATGCAGAGCTTGCAGTGAATGCTGCTCGTCTGTGGTGTGACATGGTGCTTACAACTTACAGTTCTGAAACCGCACCTTGGCGTTCCGAGGAGCCGGAAGGATAAGACTGTCAATCCAGTTGCGGAATGTCGACCGATAAACCTCTGGGAGATTTTATAAAACAAATGTTCTAATGCTCGTCTGGTCCTGCTGGGCGAGCTTTTTCATGTCCACAGCATGTGCTAGATAAAGGAAGCAAATGGTTTAGCGGCGATTCTGCGGCCTAATTTGCGGCCGATTGAAGCGCCTTAGTAGCGGAATTAATTCTCGGGAGATTTCATATCCACAGGTCGGGAGGCGCTTTTTGAAAAGCTGTGTTGAGCAGCCATCGTGAACATCACACCATGAGCAGTTCAACAAACTGCTACACCGGAGGTCACAAACTCGAAAGGGTTTGTGACCTCCGGTTTCTTTGTTTTTCTGAACTTGAGCGGTCGAGGATTGCAAGTGTGGGGATTTACATCCTAACTCCCGCTCTCGGCTTTCGAACTTTTGTTTTCGATGGTGTCAATAAGTCATCTTGATTGTTGTCTTGATCTGACGGCCTTGGCCAGGAAACGCTTCGCTGCGGCCACGTTCCGCTTCGGAGAGAGGTAAAAGTCCAGGGGCTGACCACCGGCGGTGATCGCCCGATAGAGATAGCACCACCTGCCGCCGACCCGGATATAGGTCTCATCCACCCGCCAGGAACTGGCCGGTGGGCAGAGACAAAGCCCTGGAATGAACTCCTGTCACGAGGGTCATTCCAGGGCATATTTCCCCTGACTAAGAGAAGCAGTGACACAGAAGGTCTACCTCAGCGTGGGCCCTGTGGGCATGCAGGTTCCGTGTGTGGCTGGTGTGCTGCGGCATGGTCGGTAGCGATTGTTGACCGACTCTGGAGCGGGTGCCTTGTCTGGTCTCGCGGTTCAGGGTGGGTGGACTATTCGGCGGGTTGGATCTCGCTCTCGGTGACCCACTTGTGGTTGGTCATCGTCATCCCGTCGACGGTGAGATCAACCATGTAGACCGTCTCCTCGGTGGAGTAATCGATGGTGGCCTCAGCACCCTTCATGCCGGACATGTGCTCGGCATCCAGGACAACGCTCGCCCCGTCGGGCAGGGGGGCCTGACCCGGATCGACGAGCTCCTCATGGACGACCCAGCGGTGGTCGGTAACCGGGGCCCCACCCTCGGTGGGGGTGTAGCTGACCGAATAGGTCGTGGTGTCAAACGCCCCGGAAATGGTGGCTGTGGCCCCGTCCATGCCGGGCATGTGGTCAGCGGTGAGGATGACCTCGGTGCCCACCGGGTACGTGGGATCCTCGGCCTCTTCAATGCCTGCCGGCGGTGCCCCGCCGTCGGCAGGGTGGTCGTGCCCGCCGTGCTCTTCGTCGGCAGTGGTGGTGTCTTCCTGGTGGGTCTCGTTGGTCTCTGCGGTTGCCGTCGTGGTGCTGGTGGTGTCGGCATCGTCGGAGTTGTCGGTGGCGTCGCTGCAGGCGGTCAGCGCCAGGGTGGAGGTCAGTACCAAGGCGGCGAGGGTAATGCTGCGTTTCATGAGCGTTCCTTTCAAAGGTGGTGTGAGTTAGGGGTCGAGGGACAAGGTCAGTCAGTAACGGTTACGGGGGATATCGACCCACTGTGTTCCTCCTTCGACTCGGTCGGAGCCAGATGAGCCGGATCCAGATCAATGCGGCGCAACAGCTGGGCGTTCAGGGCCACCACGATGGTCGAGGCAGACATCAAGATCGCGCCCACGGCCGGGGACAGCACGAACCCGATCGAGGCGAGCACTCCGGCGGCCAGCGGCACGGCGAGGATGTTGTAGCCAGAGGCCCAGATCAGGTTCTGGATCATCTTGCGGTAGCTGGCTTGGGACAGCTCGATCATCGACAGCACTGCCCGCGGGTCATCACTGGCTAGGACCACCCCGGCAGATTCCATGGCCACATCCGTGCCGGCACCGATGGCGATACCGACCTCCGCGCGGGTCAGAGCGGGGGCGTCATTGACACCGTCACCGACCATGGCCACGCTCAGGCCACGCTTCTGTAACTGGGTGACCTTGGTGTCTTTGTCCTGGGGCAGGACCTCGGCGAAGACCTCATCGATCCCCAGGTCCTTGCCCACTGCCTGGGCCACCTGCTGCGCGTCGCCGGTGATCATCGCGACCTTCACCCCGCGGTCCTGCAGGGCTTTCACGGCGGCGCGGGATTCGGGGCGGATCTTGTCCTCGACGGCCACGGCACCGATGATCTGACCGTCGCGGACAATATGGAGCACGCCGGCCCCACGCCCGGTCCAGGCGCTGGTGGTGTCGGTGAGCTCGGCCGGGGTGGTGAGGTTGAACTCGCGCAGCATGTTCGGCCCACCCACGAGGATTTCAGCGCCATCGACAGTGGCCCGGATCCCGCGGCCGGAGGCGGCGGTGAAACCGGTTGCGCGCAGTGGGCGGCGTGAGGCCTCCGGGTGTGCGGCCGCGGCAGCCACGATGGCGCGGGCCACGGGGTGTTCACTATCGGCCTCGGCGGCGGCGGCCAGGGCCAGCAGGTGCCCTTCCGAAGTACCGGGCACCGGGGCGACACCGGTGACCGCGTGCGCACCCTCGGTCAGGGTGCCGGTTTTGTCGAAGAGCACCACGTCGATGGTGCGCATCCGCTCGAGCGCCATCCGGTCCTTGATGAGCACCCCGGATTTCGCGGCTCGCTCGCTGGAGATCGCAATGACCAGAGGAATCGCCAGGCCCAGGGCGTGCGGACAGGCGATGACCAGCACCGTGACCGTGCGCACCACGGCATCGTCCGGGCTGCCGATGATGGTCCACACCACCGCGGTGATCAGAGCGGAGATTAGCGCGAACCAGAACAACAACGCCGCCGCCCGATCCGCCAGGGCCTGGGCCCGGGAGGAGGACTCCTGGGCGTCGGCAACCATGCGTTGGATCCCGGCCAGGGCGGTGTCCCCGCCGGTAGCCTCCACCCGGATGCGGACGGTGTTGTCGGTGGCCACGGTACCGGCGACCACCTTGTCACCGGTGTCGCGGAAGACGGGACGGGATTCGCCGGTGATCATCGCCTCATCGAATTCGGCGGCTCCGTCGAGGATGGTTCCGTCGGCCGGCACCCGGGCACCGGCCCTCACCAGCACGACGTCGTCGACGACCAGCTCGGAGATGGCCACGGTGCGAGTGGTCCCGTCGATGACTTTCTCGGCCTCATCCGGCAGCAGGGCAGCCAGCGCGTCAAGCGCGGAGGACGCGGCCCCGAGAGCACGCATCTCCAGCCAGTGGCCCAGCAGCATGATGGTCACCAGCAGGGCCAGCTCCCACCAGAAGTCCAGGTCAAAACCGCCCAGCCCCAGAGTGGTGACCCAGGAGGCTACAAACGCCACGGTGATGGCCATGGCGATCAGGAGCATCATCCCGGGTTGGCGGGATTTCAGTTCTTTCCATCCGCCCTTGAGGAAAGGCATTCCGCCGTAGACGAAGATGATCGTGCCCAGCACCGGGGGGATCCAGGTGGAACCAGGGAATGCCGGGAGGTGGTAGCCGAGCAGGTGGGCGACCATCGGGCTGAAAATAACGACGGGAATGGACAGAATCAGCGACCACCAGAAGCGGTCCCGAAACATTGCGGTGCTGTGTCCGGCGTGTTCGCCGTGACCATGAACGTGGTGGTCTTCGTCCAGGGCGGAGTGCGGGTGATCGTGGGGCATCGCCTTGCCGTGGGTGTCGGCAGCCGCGTGGTGTTCGTGGCTGGCAGGATCCGGGTGGTGAGTGTGGTCTGTTTCCGGAGCGGGGTGATCACCATGGTGATCGCCGGAATGATGGGGAGTGCTCATGACGTTCCTTTCGCTCAACCCGGTCGGGGTCGAGATGATGGGGAAAACTGATCAGGATAAGACGGTGTAGCCGGCCTCCTCGATGGCCCGGCGAACCATCTCCGGAGGTACGACACCGGTGACCGTGACGGTGGAAACACCACCAGCAGCGAGATCAATCCGGACGTCGTCGACCCGGGGGAGGGCCTGAAGGGCCTGGGTCACGCTTTTCGCG
The DNA here is from genome assembly GCF_022347345.1 of Corynebacterium sp. ACRPJ. Lineage (NCBI taxonomy): Bacteria > Bacillati > Actinomycetota > Actinomycetes > Mycobacteriales > Corynebacteriaceae > Corynebacterium > Corynebacterium sp. ACRPJ. Next base: position 11,471 of record NZ_JAKRNC010000018.1, on the reverse strand, counting down.
CAGTGCCCGCAGGTCAGGCCGGTGACCTGGTAGCTAGGGGAGGACCCTCCTGCTGACGAGTCGCTGGCGGCAGGGATGGAGGCGGCGTCGGCACGTGAGGCAGGTCCGCAACAGCTGCAGCCGTGGGAGGCCATCGGCAAGAGGCGGGGCGGGGAGGTGATCATGGGAAAGCTCCTACGGGTCGGTGGGATGCGGCGATGCCACTCTCTAGCGTATACCCCCCGGGGGTATATTTCAATGGGTGGAGGGCACGGTCCTCACGCGGGGCAGGGTGTGGTCACCGAGCAGCCTCCTCACTGTCGGGAGGGGACAGCGGGAGGCGGAGGGCAAACACCGCTCCGCGACCGAGTCCGGGGGAGGTGGCGGTAAGAGTGCCGCCGTGGGCCTCGATCAATGCCTTGGAAATGGTCAGACCGATACCGGCCCCGCCGTCGTCCCGGCTGCGGGCGGCATCCCCCCGGTAGAAGCGTTCGAAGATGTGTCCGAGCTGGTCAGGTGGGATGCCCTCGCCGTCATCGGCGACGTGGATGAGCGCGGTCGACGCCCCCTGTCGATGGACGCTGATCCGGACCTGCCCGCCGGCCGGGGTGTGCCGTAGCGCGTTCGACAGGAGATTGCTCATCACCTGGCCGAAGCGTTGCCCGTCCACGAGCACCCGGATGGTGTCCGTAATGGTTTCGACCTGTAAATCGACGCCTTTGTCAGCATAAGCTTCCCCCGCGGCAGCAGCGGCGGTATGGAGCAGATCCCCGAGCCCTTCCTCCGCCAGGTCCAAATCGATCCGGTGTTCCTGGGCCCGGGAGACATCGTCGATGTCTTCCATCAACCGGGTCAGGCGGGTGAGCTGGTCAGCCATGATCGTGTGGGTGGCATTATTCCAGTCCACGACCCCGTCCTGGAGACCATCGAGGTAGACCGTGAGCACCGATAAGGGGGTACCCATTTCGTGGGCCAGATCAGAGAGCATCTGGCGGCGGACTTGTTCGGTGTGTTCCAGCCGGTCGGCCATGGTGTTGAAGGCATGCGCCAGGGTGGTGACCTCGGGGCCTGCTTCTCCGGCGGGCACGCGGATACGGTAGTTGCCGGCCGTCAGGCTGGTAGCGGCGCGGGTGAGATCCTGCAGGGGGGTGCGCAGACGACGCGATAACCACAGGCTGGCCAGCAGGGCGCTGATCAAGGCAGTGGGCAGGGCGACGGCCAAGGTGATCAGGTTGGCGCCCCGGTAGGCCTGCTCGGCATGGAACAGCTCCAGCGAGGGGTCCTCCCGGCCGGTCATCAACATATGTTCATGGAACAGGATCGGACCCACCATCGTGGCCACGGCCGCGGCCACCAGCAGGCTAATCACCACCACCAACACCTGGGCGGCCAGGAAGCGGAAGGTCAGGCCGGGTCCGTGATTCATGGCTGCCCCACCCGGTAGCCCACGCCACGCACGGTGTCGATAAACCCCCGGCCCCGGGTGTCGGTGCCGAGCTTGCGACGCAAGTTGCCGATGTGGACATCGACGATGCGTTCATCACCGACCCAGGTGGTGTCCCAGACCTCGGAGACCAGGTCGTGGCGGGTCAGCACCTGGCCGGGGCGCAGGGCCAGGGCAACCAGCAGCTCGAACTCCGTGCGGGTGAGCTCCACGGTCGTCTCCCCCACCCGCACCTGATGGGCGACGGGGTCAAGGATGAGGTCACCAACGATCAAGGGAGTGGTCACCTGCGGTGGGGTGGTGCTGGTGCGCGGGCGGCGCAGCACCGCATGCACCCGGGTCACCAGTTCCCGGATGCTAAAAGGTTTGGTGATGTAGTCATCCGCCCCCAAGGTCAAACCGCTGATCTTGTCGTCCTCGCTGCCACGCGCGGTGAGCATGAGGATGTAGCAGTCCGAGAAGGTGCGGATCCGTCGGCACACCTCCAGGCCGTCGAGTTCGGGCAGTCCCAGATCCAGCACCACAACATCGGGGGAAAAGCGACGGGCCTCGTCCACGGCCTGGGTGCCGGTGTGCGCCTGGCGGGTATCGAAGCCGGCCCGGATGAGGTAAGAAGCCACCATCTGAGCTAGGGGTTGTTCATCATCGACGACCAGCACCCGCCCCGGGGGCGTGGCGGTGGTCGGTGTGCGGTCAGCCATAGGCCCTAGTATCGCTCCGGCCAGGGGGGAATACCACCCTCGCTCAGTGCCCGGCGGGAAATCTTCATCAAATCTTCAAACATCACCCTTCGACCGCCGTCACCCCTGTGCCCCACCCCGGGTCGGCGGCATCGCCTCCCCTGGTCAGCTCAACAGGCGCCACCAGGGATTTCACTGCCTGCACCGCATACCCGGGGCGGGTAGAAGGACATCGCCCACGGCTGTGGGGTGGTGTCCCGGTGGTGACCCAGCCCACCGGAGTCACCCCCTTTTTTGCCCTGTTATAAGGCTGTGAGCAGGGTTTTTTATTTCTGGGCCGTCAGGCACCCGTGCTAGATAAAAGTATGGCATTGACCTTGAGGCGGTGTCTTCTCACCGTCTTACCACGATCCAAGGAGATTGACGTGAACCGAGCAGCGATCGCAGCCGCCGCCCTTGCCCTCGCCCTCACGGGGTGTTCGGCCACCGACCCGGAACCCACCGCTGACGGGACGGTGTCCCAGGATACATTCCTGACTACCCATGGCCTGGCCGCCATGGACGCAGTGGAGATCATTGATCACCTTGACCGGCAGAAGGTCACTGAGCGTCCCACGGATCTGATCGCCTCCGTGCGTGCCGATGAACTGCTGCTCTCGAGCGATGGCCAGGAAGTCGTGGTCGATCTTCCCGACAATCAGACGTATGTCTCGATCGCACCCTATCTCACCTCCACCCACGACTGCTTCTACCACAGCCTCACGACCTGCCGGGGGGAACTCGACAATGAGGATATCCAGGTCACGATCACCGATGAGGCGACCGGTGAGGTGCTGGTGGACGAGGCGACAACCACCTTCGACAACGGGTTTATTGGCTTCTGGCTTCCCGATGATGTCACTGGCCTGATTGAGATCAGCTACCAGGGGCGTACCGGCACCACGGAGTTTTCCACCGCCGACGACGGTGCCACCTGTGTCACAGACCTGCACCTGACGTGATGGCTCAGCAGGGTCCTCACCTGCGCGTGTCTCCCGTATTACTGAAATCTAACACCAAGGAAGGTTAAATCATGATAAATGGATTTTCCCGACGACAGTTTCTGCTCGGCGGGCTCGTCCTCGCCGGCACCGGGGCCGTGGCCGCCTGCACCAGCGACCCTGGACCCGCTGCCTCGGCACCAGGTTCCTCCCTTCGCCCCACTCCCACCCCCAATGCGCTCGGTGAGCCGACGGTGCGCCGGACACTAACCGCCCGGCCCCTCTCTCTGGATATCGGCGGCATCGAAGCCAAGACGTGGGGATACGTCTCTGACACCGGGGATGCGGCCATTGAGGCCACCGCCGGCGACGTCCTCCAGGTCGATATCACCAATGAACTGCCTGAGAGCACCTCCATCCACTGGCATGGCATCGCACTCCACAACGCAGCCGACGGTGTGCCCGGCATGACCCAGGAGCCCATTGAACCTGGCGAGTCTTTCTCCTATGTTTTTGAAGTCCCCCACGGTGGCACCTACTTCTACCATTCCCACACCGGCCTGCAGCTTGATCGTGGCCTCCACGCCCCACTGATCATCCGCGACCCGCAAGACGCTGAGGACCAGGACGTCGAGTGGACCATCGTGCTCGACGACTGGGTCGATGGCATTCAGGGCACTCCCGACGATGAGCTCGACAAGCTCACCGGAATGGGTTCGGGCGACCATAACGGGAAGAAGGGGATGGGAGGTCACGGCCATATGATGCACGGCACCCCGGACCGGGTACTGGGCGGGGATGCCGGCGATGTGATGTATCCGCACTACCTCATCAACGGACGTATCCCCCGTGCTCACCGGACCTTCGAGGCTCGCCCGGGCGACAAGGCCCGCCTGCGGTTTATCAACTCCGGCGGTGACACCATCTTCAAGGTGGCCCTCGGTGGTCACCGCATGACCGTCACCCACACCGACGGCTTCCCTGTCCAGCCCTGGGAGACCGAATCGATCTACCTGTCGATGGGCGAGCGTGTCGACGTCGAGGTCATCCTCGGCGACGGCATCTTCCCGCTCACGGCTTTGGCGGTGGGTAAGGACGACCGCGGCTTCGCCGTCATCCGCACCGCCGGCGGCCAGGCCCCCCACCCCGATGTCGACTTCCCCGAGTTGTCGTCCACCGGACTGCTTCTGTCCTCCCTGAAGCCAGCAGACCGTGCACTCCTGCCCGAGGGCACACCAGACCGAGAAGTCAGCATCGACCTGGGCGGGCAGATGATGCCGTATGAATGGCGCATTCTCACCGACGGCCAATCCTCCTCCGCGACCGTGCAGGAGGGCCAGCGCCTGCGGATGGTCATGCGCAACAGGACCATGATGCCCCATCCCATGCACATCCACGGCCACACGTGGGCGCTGCCCGGCAGCGGCGGACTACGCAAGGACACCGTCCTTCTCCGCCACGGTGAAACCATGATCGCCGACTTGATCGCTGACAACCCCGGGGAGTGGGCATTTCACTGCCATAACGCCTATCACATGGAAACCGGGATGGTCAGCTCGCTTCGCTACGAGTAACCCCCACAGCAGGGTTGAGTGCCGAGGTGGGCAGAGTCGCTGCAGACCACCTACCGGGCAGGGTGCTGTTGCAAACTTCAGGCGGAGAGCCGTGACGACCCAGTTTTCATCCTCTGATGCTCGCTGCGGGTCGGCGTTCTCAGGCAGCCTCGAACACCCGGTTGACGATCACCGCGTCCGGGTTCGGGTGCCCGTAGGCAAACATCGCGCCCTGGCCTTTCCGTAATGAGTGCATCGCCTCCATCCCTTTCAACGTCCGATATGCAGATGTCCGGTTCTTAAACGCGCCTTTCGGCCCGAGGATCCGCTTCAGCCGACCATGGTCGCCTTCCAGGATGTTGTTGAGGTATTTCACCTGCCGGTGTTCCACTGTTGGCGGGCAGACTCCCTCTGACTTCACCCCGGCGATTGCCCTGGCCAGGGAGGGTGCTTTATCGGTGTTGATCACCCGCGGGAACCCGGTTATCGTGTTCGACCTCAGGGTCTTGGCCAGGAAACGCTTCGCTGCGGCGACGTTACGCTTTGGGGACAGGTAAAAATCCAGGGTATGCCCGCCCGCGGTGATGGCCCGATAGAGATAGCACCACCTGCCGCCGACCCGGATATAGGTCTCGTCCACCCGCCAGGATCGGGCCTGCCAATCCGGGACTTGTCGGTACCACCGGGTCTGCTTGTCCAGCTCAGGAGCATATTTCTGGACCCAGCGGTAGATGGTGGTGTGATCGACCGGTACGCCGCGTTCGGTCATCATTTCTTCCAGATCGCGGTAGCTGAGCCCGTAGCGGCAGTACCACCGGACCGCCCACAGGATGATTTCACGGGGGAAATGACGACCGGAGAAGATGCCCATGGCTGTGATTATTTCACGTCGCTCTTCCTACTGCCCCAACTTTGCAACAGCACCTTCCGATCTCTGTCTTCGTATAGATCAAGCGCGTTAGCATTTATTACCCTTAAAGAGTGATTATTAACGAACTTCGAAATTTACTGGCCAAAGCAACTACCCATGCACAGCGTTTTCAAGACGGAGAAGACCACACTGTAGCCGCAGCGCTCCTTACCAAATCAGGGAAACACGTACTCGGTTTGAACGCGCACCATTTCCTCGGTGGTCCTTGCGGGGAGATCTCGGCTTTAGCCAACCATGCTGCTAGTTATCCAGAGGACCCAATCCAAGCAGTAGTCGCCGTATACGGACCTACTGGTCAAGTTATTCCTCCTTGCGGTAAATGCCGCCAGGTGCTTTTTGATGTTGATCCGTCCATTCGGTGCATCGTGCGCGGAAGCAATGGACTTGAAGCACCTACCGTAGAAGAACTCTTGCCATTCGCATTCAACTGGCGAAATATGGAACAAGAGCAGCGCATCTACATGTGGGAAGGCTACGAGGAATCAATTCGTAGCGGAGAAAAGCAACAAACCATCCGGGTAGATGATCCCTTCCATGAAGGAAGTGCCCAAATTGTCTTCGAGAAAGAATCCGGAGAGGTCGTCACTATTCCGGCACAGGTTACGTCCGTTGTCTCTACCCGGCGAAGTGAATTGTCGGAAAAGCAAGCTCGAAATGACGGTTTTGGCTCTCTTTCCGAGCTTCAGGAAGCGCTAGATACTCACTATCCCGGATTAGCTGCCGATGACGAAGTAGACGTCGTAGGGTTCAAGCTCCAGTAACTCGAACGAGCTCAAAGCGTGTTTGCTTTCTGTAGAAGCAGTAGAAACTACAGCAAAAGGCTGGGGCAATCCATGGCGAACGGTGCAGATTGTGGCGCTTGGGTGTAGTTGGGTAGCCAACTCTATGGACAAGGCCTCACCGCCCCGGTGCTCATTGTGCGAGTACCGGGGCGGTGTTCTATGTCTATTTGTTGTCGTTGTCCTTGTCACTACCAAAGGTATGCGAACCGAATACGAATCCCACGACGGTTGTAGTTATCAACTTGAGGGTGTCAATTGCCATAGGGATTACTTCACTTTTTTGCGCCCATGGAAAAACGCTTACTAGCGAGAGTACAAATATCAAGCTCACGCATGTAAAGACCAGAATCATGCCCTGGCTAGAACGCCAAAAATGATATTGGTTTTTCGTCATTTCTTTAGACGTTGTGGAGGTCGTGAAGTCCTTGGGGGCAAAGAGGGGGCCATCCTCCTGTCCCTCATAAAAGGCAGACGGGTCAACTGGTTTCTTCGGAGGTTGCCCATCCTTTTGGGCTTCAACCGATTCTTGATGGTCGCTCATGCTGTAGTTAGGCCGAGTTCGTGACGGTAGGTGTCATCCGCGGCGATGTTGTCGGACGAAAGAAATGGGTGTTCGCTCTGAAAAGACTTATCCCATGCCGAGTTTTCCATGTGCGTAATGCGCGATAGGTAAACGGCCGAGCATTCCTTTGTGGCCGCCCAAACACTATTAAGCGCCTGCTGTAATGCAGAGTCGGCCCTCTCGTCAATCATGCGAGACTTGTTTTCCGCGTCCTTGGCAAAACGGGTGATGTAGTCACGGCTGAACGGGCGAAACTCGCTGTACACGCTGCGCAACACAGGGCCGTACTGCCAAGTTTCAAACCGTTCACTAAATAGAGATTTGCCAGTGTTCTTTTGATACTCGGCCGCCGTAAAATATAGAATCTTTTGCAGTTTCATTGGGCTTATCCTGCACTTTTCGGCAAAAGCGCGGTTAAGAACGTTGTTAGCAACCAGTGTTGGTGCATACGCCATTGGTTCCACCTCCTTTTACCACGAACTATAGTAACGCGCGCCCCCGCGCGGTACTCACCGCGCCGTTCGAGGGTACCCCCAAAGGGTTTACACTAATTCACCAATTAGCAATCTCAAACATGTTGCGCCACGAATCCGAGGAAACGCTTCATCCTTCCTGGGAAAACACCTTGTTGTAATTTTTTTAATCCGTTTTCTATGCAGATGCCGGTTCCAGCCGGTATTCTCTGTAATGGCTTCAAAGTTTAGTCAGCTTGGAGCTATGGGACACACTGACTTTTACACGAAGCGAGCCTGGGACTAACCACCCCATTACGGGTCCAACCACCGTCGCGTGTGCAGCGTCATATTTGCTGCTGCCGGGAAACCGGTGATGATTTTTCGATCATTTTGGATGGTGTAGAGGAGCTCGTTTATGAAAATTCCGCCCCCACATTTCGGCCGGAGAAAAACGCGTGTAGTTTCCGCGAGCGAATCGGTTCGGGTCGAGCTAATGCTCCCTGCACCAATCGTTCAACGCCTGGCTTCTGAGTCGGCAGAGATCGGCTGCTCAATGTCGCGAATTATGACGCGGTGGCTGAGAGAACTTGATGTTCTCGACGGCGAAACAGAAGTTGCGCATGAGGCAAAAGGGGGAATGACGACCTAATAGCAATTATCGGACAAATCCGAAAACGAAAAAACGAGGTCTGATTTTGCCGAATCAGCCTCGCTTGTGTCCCACGTGAGTCTTGCCGGACTCACAGGGAATTTATAATCAATTTCTCTTTCCAAGAAAAGGAGATGAGTTCATCTTGTCATGCCCATTGAACAAACGCAATAGCACCACTCCGCGAGTGCACGGCGGTGACCTGTAATGGGAAGATTCAGTGCACTTGCAGCTGCTCTACCGGTCGAAAACACCGATGTACCCGACGGTTCGGCTGAGGCTTTCATGACTCCGCTGGCAGCAGTCCCTGATAGAATTCGGCGACTAACCCGTCGAACGGTACCTGACCCTGCCCGCTTGGAACGGCTTTCGCAGGTGGGAATTCAACGCCCAGCCGGCCCTTTGAGGACAAGCGCGATTCAACGCGCCGCCCTCGTCCAATCCCATACTCGTGAGATGGATGAAATCGTCGATGCAAAGGCGACCCGGATCTTGGCACGTTATCTCTACGACGAAGGGCTTATCCACGGAGAAGTCGATGAGGAGCGGGCACTAATCCGCTCCTCAGTCGACCAATGGCTCTATCGTGACGATCTTTTCAGTATCCGTGCCCAGCGCACCTACCGAACTTTCTTATATGCCGCGGGACGGGTGTTGTACCCAAACCAATTTCCAGAGCCGCAGCGATCTCTTGGCCCTCGTCGAAAAGCCGTACAACCTGCTTCAATAGCCACGGCGTCAGAGCTGTATGCTATTGCGCCCCAACTTCCTGAGCTACTGAGAAAACAACTACTCACGATTCTCGATCTTGTAACCGGCGCCGGACTGTCGTCAGCTGAAATTCGTCGGCTTAGAGGCACAGATGTCAAGCCGCTATCGGTAGATGACCTCCACACTGTCGTCGCGATTTCGATTAGAAAGAAAGGTGCCATCAGCCGCGTTGTTCCGATTGTCTGCCCAGTGCGTGGTCAGCGAATCCTTGACCGTGCTCGCGAGGCGGGTGACAGCTACGTTTTTCCGTGCTTTGGAGACAAAATGCCTCGCAATGCGGTGTGCCATGTCTCAGAAGAACTGGTCGAACGAGGTTTTCGGGGATTTAATACGGCAGCGCTGCGCAATCGATGGGTGGCTGAATTGGCCACCCATCCCGGAGTTCCAGCTGCAATGCTCCTAGCAATGACTGGAATCGCAGACCTTCGCGTACTGCATGACATACAGGAGGCTCTACCTGACTACCGCCCAGCCGACTTTGCTCGCACCCTTTACAACCTCTCGGGAGAATTGTCATGACGATTGCAATTACCCGTTCTCGTGACCGATTCGCGACCGAATACATCGAGGAGTGCGCGAACATCATCGAGCGCTCAAACGCCCACAACATGATTGAAGAATTTTGGTGCCAGGACCGACGGACAGGAGGGCGACCTCGTTCAGGCACACAGTACTCGCTGCTGGCCGTGCTGGTGATAGGCCTCGCGCTTATTGGAACATGTCGGGCACCGAGCATGGCTGAAATCTATCGGCGCATATGGGAGCTCGACGAAGAGCTCCAGCAGCGCCTTGGTGTTGAATTGCACGGCACACAGGAAGAAAACTCCTACACAGGCTTCGCCATGTGGCTCACTAGAAAACTGGCACCACTCGACTCGCTCCCGGACATCCCGGCTCGAAGAGTAAAAACAGCGAGCATCGAAAAGCAATGGCCTCTCGGACATTCGAACAGCAAGAGCAGAGTCACATCGCATCCGAGCGGCTGCACCAAGTTGTAAACGCACTGGTCGCAGCCTCGATCCATGATATGGCCCCGGACGCGTATCGGGGTGACATTGTGGCGGATGAGACGATCATTGACCTCGCCGGACAGTCGCAAGGCTTGGGTAGCCGTGACGAGAAACGGCGTGGTGCTGCTTACTCCGGGGCCTATTACATCAGAGACCGTGAAGATCATTCGCTACACAGGGAAATTGGTAGCCGTCGCGTAATCAAAGGTGGAGTAGGAATTGGCGTGACGGCGATTAGCCGGATTGGTGCTCCTGGAGACGTGTATGGCGTGGCACCTGTGATTACGGCGGTATCGATAGGAAAACCCAGCTCGGGCTCGGTGGAAGAATTGGAGCGGGCCATCCGGTTCCACCAGCAGAACGGCCTCCATCGACGAACCCGCCGGGGTCGACTCCCGTTGCTCACAGTGGATATGGGGTACAACGTGAAGAAGTCTTTCAACGACCTGCTCCTTTCAGCCGGATATGCCCCAGTAGTTCGCTACCCGACGATGTGGCGAACGGTTGTAGCTTCGGATGCTGCGATTTCGGATCTGCGCCCACCTGGAGCAATGCAGATTTCGGGAGATTTTTATTGTCCAGCTGCGCGCGCGTATATGGGAGACGGGAAGCTTGTGCAAAAGACTCAAGCTTTACTGGAATCGAATGATGATAGCTTCGAGCGTCATGATGCCCGAATTGAAAAGCTCTTTCCCCTGCTTATGGGTACAAACTCGCGGCCATACAGGAGGTCTTCTCGCAGAGGGCGCCCTTCGAAGAGCCAGAATGAAGAAACTGTTCCCGTGCGAATTGATCTCGTGTGTCCAGCAGTCCAGGGGCGGGTCCGATGCCCACTTAAGCCTGGCAGCTTTCAAATTGCATCCCCCACGGCTCCGCAAATATCGCCCAATTGGACGGCGGATCGATACAAATGCTGCGCCCAGTCCAGCTATGCGCATGAGTACAGCGAAGAGCAATGGAAGCGCGCGCAATGGGGCTTGATACCAGGGTCGTGGGAACATGCCATATATTACGAGGCTGCACGATCCGTCACTGAGCAGCGTTTTTCCATCATGAAGTCCACCTATGTGACAGGAATGGAAAACCTGAAACGCGGTGTGCGACGAGAGCCCATGCTGGGGATAACGATCGGGTTGTGGATTGCCGCCACAAACCTGGCGATTCAGGAGAGCTATTCGCGGCAAAAGGTTATTCCAAACTCGACTGAAAAACGTATGCGGCTAATTGCGGAAGACATTGGTCGAACGCTCGTGAAGATCCCGCCAAGAACCTAAAGTGTTGGGAAATATAATCGAATAAAAGTTCTAGCACCCGTATTGGTTTTGTCCGACGGGTGCTTTATATTTTTGGTGGAAGAAGTCTAGGGGTCGTTCGTCCGTCCGGAGGGCGTTTGAAGGGGCGGAGACGGCAAACTGTGGAGTCTTCAAACTGCGGGAAAATGTGCGGGAATTTCGCAAATTAAGCATAGGAGCGGCTGCTTGATTTCCCCGATCTATCTGCGAACGAGAAGAGCACACCATTGTGAAGTCTCGAGACATCGTTCCTATGGTGTCTTGAGGTTACCCTCGAGTAGTGGACACCCTATTTGTGCGGATCTTGTGTCCGTAGGAGAGGATGTTCATTGTGAGTCAACAGCGCAAGAAATACACGCCGGAGTACCGGCGTGAAGCCGCAA
>NZ_JAKRNC010000017.1:0-30149 GCF_022347345.1 Corynebacterium sp. ACRPJ | reverse complement strand
TCAAATAGTTCAACCAACTGCTCCCGCTGATGCTCACTCACCAAACTTCGAGCTCTCAATGAAAACTACTCCCCACTAATCGGAAACTGATTTCTCAGTCCAACTAATGGGGAGCAGTTCAAAAGAGCGCGGGGGCTGACTTTTTGTATGCGGCCAACGGGCACTGATTATGCGGAAACGGCGTCTTCCAGCTCAGCCAGCAAGGAAGTGGTGCGCTCCACCTTGAAATCGACCGGACGGAATTCGCCCTCTGCCCAGTCGGTGGCGAGGAAGAATTCGATCTGGTTGCGCAGCTGTGGCATGGAGAAGTTCACCACGATCGGGCGCCATGCCTCGATGGCGCGAACGGCACCGGATGGGCCGTAGCCAACAAAGGCAACGGGCTTGCCCGCCCACTCTGCGGCCAAGCAGTCAAAGGCATTCTTGAACGGGCCTGGCACGGAGCGGTTGTACTCCGGGGTGATGAAGATGAAGCCATCGCAGGCGTCCACAGCATCGGACCATGCCTGGACCTTCTCGTCCTCGTACTGCTTATTAGCGGCAGCCGGTACAACTTCGGTGGTCAGGACCGGAATATCGAATTCTTTGAGATCCAGCAACGCGTAGTCCACGCCATTCTGGCGTCCTTGGGCCACGTCATTGAGCCACTCGCCCACTACCTTGCCGACGGCCTTATCGCGGGTGCTGCCGATGATGATGCCAATACGAGACATGAGAAAACCTTCTTTCCTTCAAGCTTTATGTAACATTCCTAGCCTACCGCTCGCGCAGATACTTGTCTGATGGTGATGTTGATACGTCCTTCACTCAACCCGCACCCCTCCGGCAGCGTGCCGTCATTAACGCGCACCACCCCGTGGTAGGCGTAGCGCTTCGGTCCGCCAAAGACCACCAAATCGCCACTACACAGCGTGATATCGTCCCGCGGCCGCGTGCGCGCTTCAGTATGCCCCATACAGAAAAGTGCCTCATCCCCAATGGAAAGCGAAATCACCGGCGCGGGTGATTCCTCAAAGGCATCCACGTGCATGCCCATGGCCGAGCCCGGCGGATAGTAATTCACCAGCGCCATCTCCGGCACGAAAGTCTCCACCCATGGCTCTAGCTCGGGCGCTACCTCCGCCGCGGCGCGCAGTGCTCCCGGAGCAATCTGACGCAGGCTTTCTGGCACCGGCGGAACCCGCGTGCCGTCCATATTGTCCACGTACCGATAGCTGGGATAATGCCAATACCTGCCCAAATGCAGCTGAAATACGCTCATTTGCCCGCCGGATTTCAACCGCGGCTGCACCATCGCCATCGGCGTAGCCGCATACTCGCGCGCAATGCCACGCATCTCTTCTACCAAGGCCTTCTGCTTATCGACGCCCACCCATCCCGGCACATGCCCCACCCCCGGAGCCACACGCACGCTCGGCCGCGGCAGCGAATCAAAAAGCATGACCTCACCCTAACCCAACGCCCCTGAAGTATCCCGGGTTTTGTTCCGTTTGAGTAGATGGGAAAGTCTTCGAACATGCCAAGGAAATTTGACTAGATTGCCAAGGACTGTGTGGCCGGTCTCGAGGAAGACCGTATCTTGGCGGAAAACTTGTCGATGCACCCCGCGTGCTAGGCAGTAGCTTTAAAGCTGGGGTTTCATGGCACACGGTTTGTCAATGGACTTAAGCCTGCCTGCCGTGCGGGAAACATCTAAGAACCTGTTGCTGAAGATTTGGCCGCCGAGAACGCGAGGCTACGTCGTGAAAATCACCAGCTACGCGATACTAACGAGTTGTTGAAGGCTGCCTCAGCTTTTTGCGTCGGAACTAGGCCCACAACGTCGGACATGATCCGGTTCATCGATAAGTACCGGAATCGTTTCTGCGTCGAGTTCATCTGTAAGACGGTGAAGAATAACCGGGCTGGTGGGTTTATCACCTCGCGTGGGTATTGCCAATCCGAGGCCCTGTGGATTAAGTGCTCGTCGCCTCGCGGTTGCTGTGCTGTTTGAACGCATGAGTGCTGTTCATCGGGAAAATTACGGTGTCTTTGGTGTGCGGAACATGAGGGTGTCAGGAAGTTTGTGTGTGGCTCTGATCTAGAAGGAGTTTCACCGATAATGACTACGGTGTCACCGAAGAAAAGCCATGCCCCGGCGAGGGCCAACGAGATTAGCGAGAAGCTGATGGAAAACCCTGATCTCGCCAGCTTGATCAGCGAGCTTTCGGCTTCCACTGATGATGCAAGCGAGCTGGTCAAAGGCCTGCTACAAGCATCGATCAACGCTGGTCTACAGACGGAGACGGATGCACACTTGGGCTACACCTTCATCTACAAATGTGCCCAAATATATTGGTTTCAAGACAGTACTAATAATCAAGGTAAGCGCCGAAAAGTGCGTCCATGGCCGATGCCACCACCCGCGCTGACTTCCCACCCGTTTAGTCTTCTATCGTGTCTCAGAACTCTTATTTAGGAAATCGCATTGCACCTGTTGAACAGGAACTTCTTTGTACCTAAACAATAGCAGCGATTTGAGCTGCAAAGACGCTCATTTTAATATCCGCACCTGTCTGCTCGCGGAACTCTTTGGACGACTCAGACCAATTCCCTTGTTTAGCAAGAGCTACTACATTTTTCATTCGATCTTGGAGGAAGAATTCGCGAGCTGATTTATCCAACAGATAAGTTTGAACAAATCGAGCCGAGTCCTGTGCGGCTTTGGGGGCAGGAACAAACTTAGAAAGACTCATTTGCTTAGCTTGCCCACTTCGTTGCGCACCATACTCCCGCGCCAGCAAGTGCAGCAGCTGGGACTTTACGCCCTAGTTTGGTGACCATGAAGAATTAGCCTTTCAAAAAGGAGAACTAGATTATCGATACGGTAACACTTATCGGATAAATTCTCATCACTTATACAGTCTGGACACCCTTAGAGGAAATACGTATAAGCCTCATTCAACTATGGACAACCCGGCAGAGAATTAGGCAATCGCTTAAAGTCGCCGCTTTTCTTTGCCCTCCGGACGGCACGATTCAAGCCAGCAGGGGCGACAGAACGGCGCGATTGAGTACACCCTAAGTGAACGATTCTGGTCTTTGGAGCTGACGCGGGCGTAACCAATTTTTTGACCCGCAACAGCCTCTGGTTGTTCGGGAATGTCTAGAGGTAGTGACGGTTCTGTTTCGTTAGTTATAAACCTACCCTAACGAACAGTGAGTTAAACGCGATAGATGTAATTCCTAAACCGTTCACTTAGGGTGTACTTAACGATCAAGTGTGAAGAGGACTAATGAACAGACATAAAATATCTCCCAATGCGATTGTCGTTGCACTATTTGGGCTGGCAATTTCAGGTTATGTCGCCATCACAAACAAGTCGATCCTCGGATTTTTCATCCTCCTACTGCTCACTATAGTTGCAGCAGTACTGGTCAATCGCGTCAAAAACAATCATCAGGAATAACCGGTGAGTAAAGTCGTCTGCCGGCGGTTGCGTCCGTTAGCTTGGTGTACGAGTTAGTTCCTGTGATGGGCCCGAGGACAAATAGGGCGACCATCATGGGTACCTTTCGAATCAACTTCAACCTATCCTCGAAAGGACGCCACCCATAATGGCCGCTGGCCCTTAGGCTATCGACCCGACCGCGTATCTCGAACAGCTACTCACCCAGGCATTACCCGATCTGATGCGTGAGATGCTCGGTGATTTCATCAACCAAATTCTATCTGCCCAAGACGATACTGCCTGCGGCGCTTTCTACGGCGCCACCAGCGACAACCGCGTCAACCACCGCAACGGCTACCGCCACCGACTACTGGATACACGGGTCGGCACCGCGGCTCTCCGAGCTGCGCTCATTCACGCTAGGCGCTACCTTTGGCGCGATTCTTGCCGACCCTATGGCCACGATCCACAGCTGGAACGAGCTGCTCGACCTACTCGTCTTCTAGCCGTAGCGGCGACACACCTTATGCACTCTTAGTGACACCGGGACATAGTCCATCCAACCCAATCTTGCTAAGAGAGGTTTTACTTAACTGCCTAACGGCAGGGGAACCGTATATTGCTTACGGTATGACCCCCCCTACAACTCGGGAAGCAACCCCGCAGAACGTAGCTCTCGCAGATGCCGTTTGACGGTAGATTCAGACACGCCTGTTTCAGCCATGATTTCTTTGCGCGACGGAAGCTTGCCGGTTTCTACAAAGCTTTGACCGACAAGGGCTTGAATTCTTGCACGCGTCGTTTGCCCCTGAACTCGCTTCCTTAGGTGCGTTCGCTCCAGTTTTGCAAGCTCAGACTGCGCATAGTCGTTATCACGGTCTTTCCAGCGTTGTGCGGCTTTCTTGCCGCCTCTGCGGCCCATCGTGGCTAAGGCTTTCCGCTCGCTGCTCGTGGCTTTACCTGGCGTGCTAGAGCCGCTGTAGGCCTCGCTCTTGGACTGGGTGACATACCCGCGCACGCGCCTAGCCATGGTCTGGCGGTCGCGCATGGGTGGCAGCACGATGCGCAGGGCGGCAGAACCGAGCCCCCTGCCCCCGCGGATCCGAGCGGGGCGGGATCGGCCCGCCGCACCACTCGCAGGTGCCCTGATCACTCATGCACCCTCGCTGAGCTCGTCGTCCAGGACGGCGAGCAGGTCGTTGATCCGCCCGTCGAGCTCCTGGGCCTGGGAGCCGGCCCGATCGAGATCCTCCCGGGCAATCTGCCGAGATTCCGTGGTGGCCTCGGGAAAAAGCACGTACAGGGCGGGGCTGTCGGGCACGAAAAATTCAGGGGCAAGCGTGCGGCGCAGCCGTACGCGCGGCAGCGCCAGATGTCGACGCAGACGGCGACGGCGGCTGACTTGGTTATCGCTGACTTTGAACGCGGCTAACGCCAGCCAGCGCTCCCGCCCCGTCCGGGGCGCTCTATGCGCTCTTGAGCGTCGAGCACATCACCCAGGCGTGGTGCAGGCATCTCAGAACGCGGAGAATCGCTGGGGCTACTTAGGTCCGATCCCCTTCCAGGTCAAGGAAGCTGAAATAGGGGACATCCTCAACAGTTTCTCCAACAATCCCGAAGACCCTATTGCTGATTTTGTCGAGATCTTCCTCGTTCTTTTTTCGGACAGGGAAAACAAACTCTTGCTTTATTACGTAAGCTCGAAGATCCTCAAAATCGCCCCTACCTGCTGCTTCGATAGCTAGATTATAGTCGTCTTCTTCGGTTTCCACTGCAACGGGAGAAAAGTCATCCAATTCGTGAAATTCTTGAGCGAAGGAACTTTTAAACCGCTTTATCAGCCTTTCAAGTTCCGGTTGAGAGCAGTACAAATGCAGCTCTTCAACGAATTTCTGCTCAACTATTCCGTCCTCGAAGGAGTTTGCCGTCATGAAGAAACCTTTTCGCTCGCTATCCGCAGTCGCTATTAGCCTAATGATCGCCCTTTCCGGGGCGTAGGGAACAGCCAGCGCTACCCCAGCCACTTCCTTAAGCAGCGTTCCACCAGAAATCACACCCTATGCTGTCTACCGAGTGCAAGTTAAGTGTCCTATCGTCAACCTCCGCAATGAAGCAACCGGAGAGTACATATGGGGCTTTGGAAACACGAAAGCTGCAGCAGTCAAAGACGCCAACAAGCTGTATGGCAAGAAAGGGACCGGATTCAAGCTGAAGCATTGTCGAATGGTCGCTTAATCGTTCCCTCGATTCGTTCACAGTTGACACGAACCAAATCAAATGTCTCGAAGCTGGTTGCGGTTTAGTGCAAAGGTCTCATAACCTAGAGCGCCTAAGCGCCCGTCGGGGGGGGGGGAGGTCAGCATTGAAAACCCGCCGAACCCTCGGCGGGTTTGGTCGTGTCAGGCAGACAAACGCGCGAGCGATTGGCGGATTAAGCAGGTAAGCACGCGACAACGGCGAGCGTTGGGACGCGGATGAAGCAAAGATAAGGTCCACGGATAAGCGTGTTTATCCGTGGACCTCGATGGCGTTCATCGCAGCGCGTGTTGGTAGCGAGTGAGAAGCTCCTCGGACATAAAGAGCCTCCACCCTAAGAAGGGATCTTTAATCGAGCCATTTTACGGTTAAAAGCCATGTCCCTTTTGGCGTTGGAACGCATGCACCTATTGCCTTGAAATGGGACTCGTAGTAGGCGAGCTTACTCATGCACTCTACTTCCGAAAGCAGCACCCTTGAGGTAGATTTCCAGATTTTATCCCAGAGTCCATAAGGCTGATATGTAACCTCACTACGATCGTTCGGTTCAATCAGAATTGGCGATTCAGGATTAGACTGAGAACCGATCTCAGACCAATCATCCATAGTTTCATCTGGTGACACAGTTGCAGCATTAGCTACAATAGGAGAACTTGTAACCAATGAAAATGCAAGAGCGTAGGCAACAAACTTACGAGCACGTAACATCAAGACCTCACTTAAGGGTAGAGAATGAATCCAGATTCCTTTTCGTTATGGTCGTTACTCGATCAAATATCTTCAGAAATAGACAGTGATGTTTTTCCTACTACCTCAAATTTTCTAGAACGCCTCAAATTCTTAGCTGAGAATTTCTCTGATGAATCAGGAAACATTGAGGTAAATCGCATTGCTTTATCTATAGTCACTACCGTCGGTTCTCTCGAACAACGCATTCAAACACTGGAGAAAACTCTTGCAGACCCTGGGATATCAGGCAGCTAAAGGCAAATTAATCTAGGTTGTGTCTCTTAATTAGTTGAGAGTAAGTGTGAAAGAATTTTCGGTATGAGCAGCCTCGAGAATTTCCGAGAGATTCCCGAGACCACATGGGAAATCATCGCTCCACACCTGCCCTCTACCACCGGAAAGTCGGCAGGCCGTTTTCCGATAATCACACCATCATGGAAGCCATTGTCTACAGGTTCCGCATCGGATGCCCATGGCGGGATCTTGTAGAACGTTTCGGACCTCGGCAAACATTGTGGAAACGCCACAATCTCTACTCGCGCACGGGAGTCTATGACGCCATTCACCAACCCGTAGTAGCGCTTAAAGACACCGAAGGCACTATTGACTGGAGTTTAAGCGAAGCAGTCGAGGAGGTCTCCCCAAAATTGTTGGTCCTGGCTTGATCTTGATTCAGTGGCCGGTCGGTTTTCTGCTTTCCATTCCTCAATATGGGCAAGCCAGCGCACCTTGAATTCGGTGCGGTTATGGCGAATGGTTGCACGGTCTAGGAGAGCAGAAGAATTCATGTTAAAAACATATAAGCTGCCCTGCTCCCTCAAGGTTTTCTTCAAGTGAGGTTTTATGGTGCTGTTGCAAAGTTAGGCCAGGGTCGAAGAGCCCTGCCTCGGGACATCAGTTGTACTTGCTCCGGGGCGCTTAAGCAGTCTCGAATGCCCGACTAACGATGGCCGCGTCCGGGTTCGGTTGCCCGTAGGCAAACATCGTGCCCTGCCCTTTTCGCAATGAGTGCATCGCTTCCATCCCTTTCAACGTCCGATATGCAGACGTCCTGTTCTTAAATGCACCCTTCGGTCCGAGGATTCGTTTCAACCGCCCGTGATCACCTTCCAGCACGTTGTTTAGGTATTTCACCTGACGGTGCTCCACCGTCTGAGGGCAGATACCTTCCTCCTTGAGCTCGATGATCGCTTTGGACAGGGAGGGTGCTTTATCTGTGTTAATCACCCGCGGGAACCCGGCTGACGTGTTCGACCTCAGAGTCTTCGCCAGGAAACGCTTCGCTGCGGCGACGTTACGCTTTGGTGAGAGGTAGAAGTCTAAGGTCTGGCCACCGGCGGTGATAGCCCGATAGAGGTAGCACCACCTGCCGCCGACCCGGATATAGGTCTCATCCACCCGCCAGGAACTGGCCTGCCAGTCAGGTACCTGCCGGTACCACCGGGTCTGCTTGTCTAGCTCGGGAGCATATTTCTGGACCCAGCGGTAGATCGTGGTGTGATCAACCGGCACACCCCGCTCGGTCATCATCTCCTCGAGGTCGCGATAGCTCACCCCGTAGCGGCAGTACCACCGCACCGCCCACAGAATGATGTCACGGGGAAGTGACGACCGGAGAAGATACCCATGGCTGTGAATATTTCACGTCGATCTTCCTACTACCCCAATTTTGCAACAGCACCTTGGAGGTTAACCGAGGCCGAGACGGTCGATGACGTCCGCTTGAATCTTGCGAGAATTGGTGTTTTTTCAAAAACAGAACTCGTCAACATACCATTACTCAGTTTGACCACGCTCACTGAGCGCTATATTTCTGTTTCAGCTAAAGAGCAAGAGCAGACTGATGATATTTATCAGAATTTGCTCGTGAAGCAGACCGACGAGTTTGGCGAAGCGATAAAAAGATTGAGCGCGGATCCTTATTCTTTCGTCTTTTCAGTGCTCAACCAGCCAGACAGAGTTACGGGTGAGTTTGCCGCGGCGCTGCAGTTGAGGTCAACGAAACGTATTGGAAAGATGACTGCGCAGATTTGGGCCGGTATGTTTTGCCAGGCCGGTATAGAACACCTTCTCCATACTGGGGAGAACTGGAAAACGCATCCTCTCGCCGCAGTCTTTGGGGGTTCCCCCTAGGACTACTTACTTGCCTGTCCATAAGCACCGATGACCGTCTGGCTGTTCATCAACTACGTAGGTTGATTCTGAAATCTGAAGTACCCCGAGCTTTGTTCCGTTTGTGTACACTCAACCTTAACTCTGAGAATCAGCAACCTCTTTGCCAATGTCGTCTACAAATTTTATCGAGCCAACAAAACGGCCTGTGGGTTTGTGATTTACCGGGACCTAAGTGCTTTTCGCAGATACCTTTTAAGCACGGCCCACCCTCTACAATGACAGCCATGGATGCACAGGAGCGGCAGGACTTGGAACGCTACGGCTCATGGGAGCGGATGACCGGTGGGGAGTGGTTCTTGCCGAGCATGCCGGAGGCGAAGAAAGAGCACCAGCGCACTTTTCGCTTGGTAAAGCAGCTCAACGAGCTGCACAATACGGACCAGGAGCGTGCCGAAGGCATCTTGCGCGAGATACTGCCGGAAGATTCCGCGGTGCCGGGCCTGCATGTGCCGTTGAATCTGGAATACGGCTGCAACCTAATATGTGGCGAGCGCGTCTTCATTAACTTTGGCGCTACCATTTTGGCCCAGGCCCAGGTGATGCTCGGTGATGGCGTCATGGTGGGCCCCAATTGCTCCCTGATTACGGTGGGGCATCCGGTAAACGATCATGAGATGCGCGCCGGCGGCTGGGAGATAGCTAAGCCCATCACCATCAGTGATAATACGTGGCTCGGTGCTAATGTCACCGTGCTGCCGGGCATCACGATTGGAAAGAACTGCGTTATAGGCGCAGGCACGCTTATTACCACCGATATCCCAGATAATTCGCTGGTCCTGGGATCACCCGGCCGCGTGGTGCGCAAGCTGGAAGACAATGAGGAGGCCTGGGAGCGCCAGGATCTCAACGGCCCCGTCGAGGGTTTTGGAGCCGCCAACTAAATGTTTGATCTCGCTCGCATCGGCGCGGGACTGCCCGTAGCCGAGACCATCGATTCGCTGCCGAGCACCGGAAACGTTGTTATTCAGGCACCGCCCGGTACGGGTAAAACCACGCTCGTGCCACCGGCGCTGGCCAATCATGCGGCAGGGCGCGGCAAGGTCATCGTCACCGCCCCGCGCCGTGTGGCCGTGCGCGCGGCCGCGCAGCGCTTGAGTACCCTCAGCGGCACCCCGGACAAGGTGGGCTTTGCCATCCGCGGCGAGTCCCGCAAGGGCAGTGAGGTCGAGTTCGTCACGCCGGGTGTACTGCTGCGCCGCCTGCTGAAGGATCCGGAGCTCGAGGGAGTGGCCGCCGTTGCCATCGATGAGGTCCACGAGCGCCAGCTCGATACGGATCTGGTGCTGGGCATGTGCCTGGAACTAGCCCAGCTACGCGAGGACTTCCGCGTCATCGCCATGTCCGCCACCGTGGATGCGCAACGCTTTTCCCAGCTCATGGACGCCCCCGTCCACGTCACCGAGGCAGTTACCCACCCGCTCGATATCCACTACGCCCCCATGCCGGGCAGGGCGGCGGGGGCGAGGGAGTTTTACGGGGACGTCGCCAAGCAAGCAGCCCATCAGCACGAATCAACGCTGGTCTTTGTGCCCGGCGTGCGCGAGGTCAACCTCGTGTGCGAGGCGCTGAAAGACCATAATGTTTTCCCGCTGCACGGCAAGCAAACCACCGCGGAGCAAGACGCCGCGCTGTATACCGAGGAGCAGCGCATCGTCGTGGCTACCTCCATCGCGGAGTCCTCGCTTACCGTGCCGGGCGTGCGCGTGGTGGTCGATGCCGGGCTCTCCCGCGTTCCCCGGCGCGATGCGCAGCGTGGCATGTCCGGGTTGGTGACGGTGTCTACCTCGAAGTCGAGTGCCGATCAGCGCGCTGGTCGTGCCGGCCGTGAGGCACCTGGCACCGTGATTCGCTGCTACTCGCAGGATGATTACCAGCACTTTTCCCCGCACACCACCCCGGAGATCCTGTCCGCGGATCTCACCCAGGCCGCGCTATTTCTGGACTGCTGGGGCGCGGGCTCGGACTTCCCGTTGCTCGATCCGCCGCCGGCTCCGGCCCTTGCGGCCGCGCACGCCACCCTCGAGCGCATTGGTGCCACGCAGGAGCTCGCCCTCCTGCCCACCGATCCGCGCCTCGGCGCCTCCTTGCTCCGGCACGGCAGCCAGGCCGCGCCCATCATTGCCTCGCTTGCCGACGCCCCCTTAACCCCCAACCTCACCCGTCACCGCCCACCCCAAAAGGAGGTCAAGCGGCTCGCCCGCCTCGTCGACAATCTCGGCCCCGCCGATCCCGGCGAGGTCGTCGCCACTGCCTTTCCCGAGCAGGTGGCCAAGCGCGTGGGCGAAGATTATCTGCTGGCCAGCGGTACCCGCGCACGGCTGCTGGATAACTCGGGCCTGGCCGGCGCCCCGTGGCTCGCCATCGCGGAGGTATCCCTGTCCAATGCGGGCAATGCCATCATCCGCTCGGCCACCCGCATCGAGGAAGCCGCAGCCCTCGAGACCATCGGCGTCACCGAGGAAACCCGCGCCTTCCTGCGCGATGGTCGCGTGCGCGGCATCAAGGTCAAGGCTGCGGGCGCCATCACGCTCTCTGAAACCCCAGTCAAGGTCACTGGCCCCGCGGCCGAGGAGGCGCTTGCCGCCGGCATCCGCGAGGAAGGCTTGGGTCTTTTCACCTTCAGCAAGAAGGCCCAGAGCCTCAAAGACCGCCTGCGCCACCTGCACGCCCACTTCGGTGATCCTTGGCCCGATGTCGATTCCGCGGATCCTGCCGAGTGGCTCGGCCCCGAGCTCCACCGCATTGCGGAGGGCACCCCCGCCGCCAAGCTCGACATGTACCCCGCGCTGCAACGCCTCCTGCCCTGGCCGGAAGCCACCCATCTGGACGATCTCGCTCCCGAGCGTCTCCCAGTTCCCTCCGGCCGTGATGCCGCCATCGATTGGTCCGGCGATCGCCCCGTGGTCCACATCAAGCTGCAGGAATGCTTCGGTCTGGCCGAATCCCCCGAGTACTGCGGCCACCGCGTGCAATTCCACCTGCTCTCCCCCGCCGGCCGCCCGCTCGCGGTGACCGATGATCTCGCCAGCTTCTGGTCCGGCCCATACGCCGGCGTGCGCGCCGATATGCGCGGCCGCTACCCCAAGCACCCCTGGCCGGAAGACCCGTGGAATGCGATGGCTACCGCGCGCACCAAGAACCGGATGTAGTTATGCCCACTGCTGCCAGCCCAGGTAGCAGCTCATGACCACGACCAAGGTAAGCAGCGCGTAGCGAATCAACTTGGCGCCGCCGCCGAGTACGGTGCGCGCGCCCAGCTGCGCGCCGGCGATATTCGCTACCGCAAGCACGATGCCGAGCGTCCACCACACGTGGCCACCGAGGGCGAACACGACGAGCGCACCTAAGTTGGTGGCGGTATTGACCACCTTGGCCATCGCCGCAGAGGTCAGGAAGCTCTGGGCAAAGATAGAGGTAAAGGCCATGATCAAAAACATGCCGGTACCAGGCCCAAAGATGCCATCGTAAAAGGAAAATATGCCGGAGAGCACGAGGACGACGACGGTGCGCCAGCCGCCGCGGACGCCGGCCGCGTCGCTGCTGCCAAAGTCTGGCTTGAAGGCCACGAAGATGCCCACGGCCACCATGAGGACGATGATGATGGGGCGCATGACGTCTTTGTCTAGGCTCGAGGCCACGCTGGCTCCCAACCCGGAACAGACCAGCGCGATGAGGATAAAGCGCGCCATTTCCGCCTTATCTAACTTCACCTTGCGCGCAAGGGTCACGGCTGCCGAGCCGGTGCCGGTTACCGAGGCCAGCTTGCTCGTACCCAACGCCGCCGCAGGCGCGAGGCTGGGAAGGACCGCCAGCAGCATCGGGATCAGGATCAATCCGCCACCGCCGATGACCGCATCGACCCACCCCGCGGCCGCGGTACCAAAGAAGAGAATTACCCACTGCACCAGATCAATTTCCATGCCCCCGATCATAAATCTTGAATGATGTAAGGTGATAACCCGCCAACTGCCCTCTCCGTAGTGGAGAAAAGCAGGCATTATACTTTTGTCGCAGCAGAACTAGGAGGCTCGCATGGCCGCACAGCAGGAAGGCACCGGGCTTAGTGCCCATACCGTGGCACGGTGGGCCATTGTCGTTCCGGCATCGGTCGCACTGGGCTGGCTTTTTAGCATGTGGCACGTACCTGCGGCTTGGATCCTGGCAGCGATTCTCTCCTCCGGCGCCATGGCGCTTTTTACTGGAGAAGATCTGCGCGTGAACCGCAGTTTTTATAGCATGTCGCGTGGTTTTATCGGCATGATGGCTGCCATCCCGCTGACCGTGGTGCCGGTGGGCCAATTGCTTGGCTTCCTGCCTGCCGCCCTGACGATGTCCTTTGTCACACTGATGGTAGGCATTATCGGCGGCCAACTCTTACACCGCGCGCAGCCACAGGATGTCTCCTCCGAAACCGGCATTTTATCCATGCTGCCGGGCGGTGCTTCGCTGATGCCTGCGCTTGCCGACGAACTCGGTGCCGACTTCCGCTACGTCGCCCTCACCCAATACCTGCGCCTCTTAGTAGTCTCGGTATCGCTACCCGCCGTGGTCGCCTTATTGGACACGCCCGCCGGCGAGGGGGCGGATCTTTCGGTCGACGGCGAAACCACATGGTGGATAGTTGCCCTAGTGGTTGTCATTGCCTGCATAGGAGAAAAGGTAGGCAAGTTCCTCCATCTCCCCGCCGCCGCGGTGCTCGGCCCCTTACTGCTGACGGTTCTAGCCTCTTTCGTGTTGCCGGAGGGCCACACGCTCGAGCCGCTCTACGCCTTTAAGGTGATGGCATTTTTGTCCATCGGCTGGGTCTGCGGCGGCGGGCTTTCGCTGCCGGCGCTCAAAGCCTTTGCCAAGCAATTGCCCGCCACGGTTCTTTTCATCGTGGTCATTATCGGCATCTGCGCGGCCACCGCCTGGCCGCTGACCAAATGGCTGCACATCACCTACTTTGAGGCCTACCTGGCCACCAGCCCCGGCGCGCTGGAGACCGTGCTCGCGCTCTCGGCCGAGGGCGGGGCCGGGCCCGCGGTCATCGCAGTCCAGCTCACCCGACTCATCGCGGTGCTGGTCGTAGCGGGCTACTTGCCACAGCTGCTGCGGCTGGCCCAGCGGCTGCTGCGCCGCTAGTTGTCCAAGACGGCCTCGCGAAGGACGGACATCGGCACGGAGCCAAGGGCGAGGGCCTCGGAGTGGAACTCGCGCGCGCTCATGCCCTGCTTCTCGGCCGCGGCGCGGGTCTCCTGCCACAGGCGCTGCCCCAATGCATAGGACGGCGCCTGGCCCGGCCAGCCGAGGTAGCGATTGACCTCGAAGTTGAGGTTCGCATCATCCATAGCGGTGTTCTCACGCATGAAGGTCTTCACGTGCGCCTTGTCCCACACGCCGGAGGTAGCGCAATCCGGCAACTGCTTGCCCAAGTGCAATCCGATGTCCACGACCACGCGGGCGGCGCGCAGGCGCTGCGCATCCAACATGCCCATGCGGAAGCCCGGGTCATCCATGTAGCCCAGCTCGGCCATGAGCTGTTCGGCGTAGAGCGCCCAACCCTCGCCATGACCAGAGTTCCACGTCACCGCGCGGCGCCACAGATTGAGATCTTCTTGCACCAGCGCGGAGCCGAGCTGCAAGTGGTGTCCCGGCACACCCTCGTGGTGGACGGTGGTCAGTTCCTGCCAAGTATGGAAGGTGTCCTGGCCCTCCGGCACGGACCACCACATGCGGCCCGGGCGGGAGAAGTCATCGCTCGGCGGGGTATAGAAGATGCCGCCGGTGCCGGCCGGATCGATGCAGCACTCGATCTCTTCTACTTCCTCCGGAATATCGAATTCCTTGCCATTGAGCTCAGCGATGACGCCATCGGCGGTGGATTGCATCCACTCCACCAGCGCATCGGTGCCGCGCAGGGTATAGCGCTCCTCGTGGTTGAGCTTGCGCATCGCCGAGCGCACCGAGCAATCGGAACCATAGAGCTCGTGAGCGATCTTTTCCTGCTCCGCCCGCAAGCTGCGCACCTGATCCAGGCCCCACTCATAGGCCTCATCGAGGTTAACGGCATCGCCCACAAAGAGCTTGGAAAAACGCTCGTAGCGCTCGCGGCCCACAGCGTCCTTGTTAGGCGCCTGGGGCTGCAGGTCATTGGAGAGCCAATCGGAGAACTCGCCAAAGGCCTCCTTGGCCTGCTGCACCTCGGCGGAGTCGGCGTCGAGGCCGAGGGACTCGAGCATCGAGTCGGCGTCGGCAAGCCGCTCGCACTGCACAATGACCTCAGAGATCTGTCGGTGCGGTGCCACCATGCCGTGGGAGGCCGCTTCCTCCAAGGAGCTGCGGTATCCGGCCAGGGAGGTCTTCACCTTGGACAGGCGGGAGCGAATGGCATCGCGGTCCTCCTCCGTGTCCTGCGGCATAAGCAGCAGGGTATCGCGGATGGTCTGCACCGGGGAGGCGATGTTATTCAGGCAGCGTACATCCTCGCTGTGGTGGTGCAGATCGAGGTCAAGGCAGAGGCGATCGCGCAGGACGGCCGCGGTGACATAGTCCACGTCATCAAAGTCATCCTCATCATCGGACTCATCGGTGGTGTCATCTAGGGCATCCAGGTCCGCGACCATTTCGCGGGTGCGGTCTGCGATGGCGGTGAAGTACTCGGGGGAGAAATCCTGCAATTCGCCCTCGTAGCCGTCAATGCCCCACGCGGTGGCATCAGTGGGGGAAAGCTCGGCTAGGTCGTGAACGAAGTTATCGCACGAAGCATCCAGTAGAGAGGGCTGGCGCTTAGCGGTCTGCTCAGAACTCATAACGAGGAAGTCTATCCCTAAGTATCGCCTATAGGCCACCCGGGCGGGCGGAAGTTGCGAACTTGTTAACTAATCGTTGTCCCACTTTGTTCCGGGGTAGCTCCAGCCGCTGAATTTATCCAGGATATCCTGCGGTTTCTCCTCCATCACCAAGGCATCGACAAAACGCGGCAGGATGAAGCCGGACTCGGCCATGGCGGCGTACATGGCGTGGAACGGGCGCCAAAAGTCCTCCGTATTAACAAGGCCTACCGGGCCGCGGATGTGGCCCAGCTGCTGCAAAGTAAGCACCTCGGTCAGCTCTTCGAGGGTGCCGACGCCGCCGGGGAGGCAAATATAGGCATCGGCAAGCTGCTCCATGCGGGTCTTGCGCTCGGCCATGGAGCCGACCACCTCGAGGGTGGTCAGGCCGGGGTGGGAAATCTCCAGGTCCACCAGCGACTGCGGCATCACGCCGGTGACGGTACCGCCGGCGGCCAGGCAGGCCTCTGCTACCTCGCGCATCAGGCCGATATTGCCGCCGCCGTAGACCAGGGTCAGGCCTCGTCGGGCCAGCTCCGCGCCCAATTCCTGTGCCGCCTGCGTATAGGCCGGCGAGTTTCCTGTTGCTGAACCACAATAAACCGCTACTGACTGCATGCTCTCCAGCATAGATATCTGCGCAGCCACCACCACCTTTAGACCATTCGGTACATGGTGAGTTTATGAGATTAGACAAAGCAGTCTGGAATATTTATACTTCTTTTTATGATCAAACCTGGTCCAGTGTTCACGCGCCCCCGCACACCGGCCGCAAAGTGCCTCCATTTGGTGCGCCTGAACCCGATCATCACCCGGAGCGAGCTGGTGGAAGCCACCGGGCTTTCCCAGCCCACCATCACGCGCGCCACTACTTCCCTACTCAACGCGGGCCTCATCCAGGAACGCACCGACCTCACCCAGTCCCGCGGGCGCGGCCGACCAACAGTGCCGCTGCAGGCGGCCGATAATGACTGGGCGCTCGGCGGCATTTCCGTGGGCACCAAACAGACCTACATCGGCCTCTATGACATCAAGGGCCGCACGTTGAGCGAAGAGGAATTGACCACCCCGGTGGCTAACCTCAGCGAGGATGACTTCCTCGAGCACATCATGGCCGGCATCAACCGCATGATGACCAACCTGAACCACCGCTTGGTCTCCCTCGGCGTGACTACCTCGGGCACCGTGGATGATAACGGCCTGGTCACCGCGGAAAACCTCAACTGGCACGGCGTGGACCTCGCCGAACGCCTTCGCTTCCAGTTCGGCGTGCCCGTGGTGGTCTCCTCCGCCATCCCGGCCATCCTCGGCTCCGAGACCCAGGCGGCCGAGATTGGCACCAGCGAGCGCGTTCTGGTGCTTTTCGCGGACGATTCCATCGGCTCCGCACTTTCCGTCGAGGACGAGGTCAGCCCCATTATTCCCGTACCCCAGACGCACTCCGAACTCCTGGGCCATGGCGCGTCCGAGCACCTGCTGGCCACCCAGCACATCCTGGAGGCGGTCCGCCACGAGGGCGTGGAGGCCGCCTCGCTTGCCGACGCCGCCCACGTAGCCGACTCCCATCCCGCCGTCCGCGCCATTTTGGACGAGCGCGCCCGCCAGTTGGGCGCCATCACCGCGGAGCTGGTCAAGGCCCACTCCCCGGCCACCGTGGTTATCGCCGGCGGCGCGTTTACCGACGACCCACAGGCCCCCAAGCAATTTGCCGCCACCGTCCGCGCCTCCGCGGGCGATGAGTTGCAGCTGCGCATGATTCCGGGCCATAAGGAGATTGTCCGCGCGGTAGCCCGCACCGTGGCCACCGATCAGCTCCTGCGCCAACCGCTGGAGCTAGGCCGCTCACTCCAGTGTGCTTAGAACCTCGCGTACCGAGTCGATGCCGCGAAAGAGGTGGGCATTGAGCCCGCAGTAGCTAGCGCCCTCCACGTAGTCGATGCGGTCATCAAAAAAGTGCGTATCCTTCGGCTGCGCGGAGAGCGCATCCACGGCCACACGGTAAGCCTCTGGGTGCGGCTTGGCCACGCCAATATCGCAGCTAAAAGTCACCGCCGCGCAATCCTCCAGCCACGGCTGCTGCTTTCGCACCTGGCCCGCCAGCGTGGTGGGGATATTGGATAAGATGCCCACGCTATAGCCTTCCCCGATAAGCCCCTTGACCAGAGCGACCATCTCTTGGTCCGCCTCCAATAGGCCGCGGTTTTCGCACGCTACCGCCTCCGCGACGGGAACCTCCCCCAACCCGGCGCGGGCTGCTACCTCATTCCAATAGTGGCTATCGCTAAAAATGCCGGCATCATAATCCGGCCGATAAAACCCGTAGGCCTCCCACATCGCCTCTGGATCTGGCGGCGCGAGGAGGCGCTCCAAGTCGGAGTGGCTTTCTGGGGTGGCCGGGCGCATGAGCACGCCGTACATATCAAAGAGGAGTTTGGGCATAACAAGGCCCAGTTTATGCGCGTTTCGGCGCTTGGGTCAGCACGGCCACGATCCCTACGCCGGCACCGGCCACAAAAATAGGCAGCATCACAGGCGCCTGTTCCATCGACAAGGAAAAGATACCCCCGATTGCACCAATGAGCAGCATCCCACCGAGGCTATATAGCGAGCGCGTGACCAAGCCGCGCTTGCCCACGGCACCATAAACTAGCAGCGCGAGCCCAGCGAACGGACCGAGCATCAACGCCGCAGTGGTCAAAAATACCCCCAAGGCCACGTGCGTGGACATGATTGCCGCTCCCACGATGAGAAAGAGCGCCAGAATCAAAAGTGTGATGACGCA
The DNA here is from genome assembly GCF_022347345.1 of Corynebacterium sp. ACRPJ. Classification (NCBI taxonomy): domain Bacteria; kingdom Bacillati; phylum Actinomycetota; class Actinomycetes; order Mycobacteriales; family Corynebacteriaceae; genus Corynebacterium; species Corynebacterium sp. ACRPJ. The sequence goes on along the minus strand of NZ_JAKRNC010000017.1, from coordinate 11,964 downwards.
GAAAGCCTTGCGTTGCGTTGACATACACACAATCCTCCCACCGCACCGCAGTGCTATGGGAGGATTGCTCTAAATCTTGATGGGTTTGTTATTCACCGGGCGGCTTAGGCAGCGCCGCCATCGGTGCGGCCAGCCAGGCGCTCATCGATGCGCAGCAGGCCAGAACCGTCATTGCCCACCAGCTTGATCTGGTCCAAAATCTCAGAAACGGTAGCTTCTTCCTCCACCTGCTCGCTCAGGAACCAGTCAACGAGCTGGCGGGATTCCAGATCCTGTGCGTCTAGCGCCGCGCGGGCGATGGTGCGGATCTCCTCGGACACCTTCTGCTCGTGCTCGAGGGAAGCCTGGAAGGCATCCTGCGGGTTAGCGGCCTTGACGGAGCCAACCGGGATGTCATTGAGCTCTACGCGGTAACCGCGGGAGAGCAAGTGGTCCGCAATCTTCTCGGCGTGCTCGCGCTCCTCCGCAGCCTGGCCCATGAACCAATCGCGCATGCCCGGGAAGGAGAGGTTATCCATCTCGAAGGCCAGCTGGGTGTAGACCATGGAAGCGCCGTATTCGCTAATAACCTGGTCATTCAACAGGGTTTGCAGCTTCTCGTCCATTGTAAAAACCTTTCTGTGTGGGGAAATTAATTAGTGCTAAGCACCACACTACCGGAGAATCTCCCGCGATCCAGCAAGGTCTACTTAAGTAAACTTGCACGTCATTACGCTTTTTTAGATTGGATAACCTAAGTTAGCCAAGACAAAGCTATCCCCCAAGGAAAGGGAAAGTTCCCCTAAGAACCCGAGGTCATGGCAGATCCCTCGCCAGGACGCGGTCGCTTCTCGGCGTCCAGAACAGCCACAACCACTTACGCCCGCACACCCCAGGCCTAATTTGTGACTTTAATCACCAAAGCATCCGCTCAGGCGATCGAGGCGCTGTGCGCTCGCCCCTTCCAGGCCACGGAACTCTACCTCGATGCCACGCTCGGCGTATTTCTTCTGCACCGCATCCAGCGTCGCCACCGTAGAGGCGTCCCACACCTCGGCCTTGCTCATATCAATCACCACGCGCTGAGTATCCAGCGTGTAGTCAAAGGCGTAGACCAAGTCATTGGACGAGGCGAAAAAGAGCTGGCCGCGCACCGCGTACTCGGCATCTCCAATCCGCTCAACTTCAACTAGGTGGGCCACGCGGCGGGCAAAGCCGATTGATGCCGCCACCACGCCGAGCACCACGCCCACCGCCAAGTTATGCGTAGCCAGCGTTCCTACCACCGTCACCATCATGACCAGCGTCTCTGATAGCGGCATGAGCTTTAGCGTGCGCGGGTGCACCGAATGCCAATCCACCGTCGTTGCGGCCACGATAATCATCACCGCCACCAGTGCAGCCATCGGAATGCGGCCGACGGTCTCGCCAAAGAGCAGGCAGAGGATGAGGAGGAAGGCGCCCGCGAGGAACGTCGACAAGCGCGTGCGCGCCTGAGACGCCTTCACGCCGATCATGGTCTGGCCAATCATGGCGCACACACCCATGCCACCAATGGCCGCGGCGAGGATATTGCCCACGCCCTGGCCAAAGGACTCGCGCGTCTTATCGGAGTGGGTATCCGTAATGTCATCGACCAGCTTGGCCGTAAGCAGCGATTCCATCAGGCCCACCAACGCCATGCCAAAGGCATAGGGCGCAATCAGCTGCAGGGTATCTAGATTCCACGGAATATCCGGCACGAAAAGCCCCGGCAGCGAGGTAGGTAGCTCGCCCTGGTCCGCCACATCAGGCACCTGCCACCCAGCCGCCACCGCAATAATGCTGACCACCAGAATGGTGATCAGCGGGGCGGGAATCACCGTGGTCAGCCGCGGCAGCCCCAGCATGATGGCCAGGCCAATGACCACCAGCAGATATACCATCCATGGCACATCAATAAGGTGTGGCAGCTGCGTAGTAAACATCATGATGCCCAGCGCATTGACGAACCCCGTCATCACCGAGCGCGGGATAAAGCGCATGAGCTTAGCGACGCCCACCGCAGCCAGCACCACCTGCATAATTCCCGCCAACAGCACTGCGGCGACCACATAATCATGCCCATGCTCATGCGCGAGCGGAGAGACCACCAGGGCTACCGCGCCGGCCGCGGCGGAAATCATCGCCGGCCTGCCGCCGGTAAAGGCGATGGACATTGCCATCACCACGGAGGAAAACAGTCCCACCCGCGGATCCAACCCTGCGAGAATGGAAAAGCTTAAGACCTCCGGGATCAACGCAAGCGCCACCGCCAAGCCGCCGAATACCTCCTTGCGCAGGCGCGCAGGCGAAGAGAATGCGTAGCGGAAACTGGCGATGACGCTGGTCGGAGCAGGCTGTTCTGTAATCACGCCTGCACATCCTAGTGGACTTTAGGAACCTTCCTTAAATGAGCCATCTGCAGTGATTACGGGCAGCACAGACCACGCGAAGTTGATCCACTGATCGGTTTTCTTCCACGAGAAGTCCGGCTCGAAAATGGTCTTTGGCTTGGTATAAATGACGGCCGAACGCACATCATCTGCGGTCTCCTTGAGCAGGTTAACCACCAGATCCAGGGTCTTACCGGAGTCCGCGACATCATCGACTACCAATACCTTCTTGCCCTTCAGCGAATCCGTATCCAGCTGCGGGGATAAGATGATGGGCTCATCTAGGGTCTGTCCGATATCGGTATAAAACTCCACATTGATTGCGCCCATGGCCTTCACGCCAATGGCATAACCAATAGCGCCGGCTGGGATCAGGCCGCCGCGGGCGACGCCCACGATAAGATCTGGGAACCAGCCAGATTCCACAATCTGTTCCGACAGGTTACGGCTCGCCTCACCGAAGACCTCCCAGGTGAGGTTTTCCCGGTCCGGGTGGATCCAATTTTCAGTCACGATTGTGTGGCTCCTTTTGCGTCATGGGATTTCTTTGTAGTTTAACGAGCAATGCCTGCCAAAGAAAAGGCACCTACCGGAATGGAACCTCGCCCAAAGTCCGGCGCAGCTTGCGGGTGCGCAGGCGCTCCGGATTCTCAGCTAGATGCTCCATCGCGCGCACCGCGCACATCACGTGGGCTTCCTTCGAATTGGAATAGAAAGCCTGCGCCTGCGCCGGCAACTTCGGCACGGCGTGCAGCGGCAGGTCAGAGACCGACAGCAGCGTGCCATAAGGAACGCGGTAGCGGTAGCCATTGGCTGCAAGCGTGCACGATTCCATATCCACTGCCACCGCGGTGGAGGTGCGCAGCCACTCCCACAGATCCCGGTTGGTGCGCCACTCCCAGTTGCGATCATCGGTGGAGAGCACCGTGCCGGTGCGCATGAGCGAGTTATCGTCGCCGTATACCGCCTTTACCGCGGATTCGAGCATGCGCTGTACCTCTGGAATCGCCGGGATGGGAGAGGTCGCCGCAACCTTCTGATCCAAGATGTGGTCATTGCGCTGATAGGCATTGCCCAAAATCAGGTCACCGATGCGCATGCGGCCGTCCATGCCGGCGCAGTGCCCAATCATGATCCATGCCTCCGGGCGCAGCACCGCCAAGCAATCCGTAATGGTCTTTGCATTCGAGGGGCCTACGCCGATATTGATCATCGTGATGCCATCGCCGCCGGCAGTAATTAGGTCAAAGCGGGGCATCTGGTACCGGGAGGTCAACGTTAAACCGTCCACATCAAGGTCCACCGCATCGTTGGGGTGGATGGTCTCACCATTGGGCAGCACCAAGGCGGTATAGCGCGAATCTTCCTTGGTCAGCTCACGCAGACCAAACTTCACAAACTCGGTGGTGTGCATCGCGTAGTTAGTAAACAGAATGTATTTCTGCACCGTATCGACCTCGATGCCGGTGTAATGCTCGATGCGCGCACAGGCGATATCGAAGCGCTGGGCGCCAAAGTGGAATAGCGGCTTTTCCTCGCCGTGGAAGGCATCCCATTCGCCATCAATGATCGCATCGTTGACCTCATCCAACGTGGGCCGCGGAATGGGCCCGCGTTCCTGCGGGGCCGTGGCGGTGTCCTTGATGTACTCCGGCGGGATGCGCTGGTCCGATTGGCCAACAAAGATATCGCACGGATAATTGCCCGCTAGGCGGGTCAACTGCTCGTGCAGATAGTCCCGAATAATGTGCGGCTTGGAAATTACCGCCGAGTACTTGCCTGCCTCGTTGACGTAGCCAAACGGCTCGGAACGATCGATGGGCTGCCATTTGCGGATATCCACCGTGACCTTCGGATAAACCACGTAACGATAGTCATCCAGGTTTCCTGATTCCAGCGTCTTGCGCGCAAGCTTGCAGGAATTCTCATAGAGCTCAATCAGGCGGTTTACCGCCTCATCAACGGAGTGGACATGCTGCAGGTCGGTCATAGACGTGAGTGTAGCGGGGACTTAGCAGCACGGCAGCGGTCTGCGCTTTTCATTCCTTCTTTTCCTCAAGGCTTCGGCAATATGGCTGCTGATACCATTGCCAAAAAGAAAGGCGCACGAAAGCCAACGAACCAAAACGATATCCGTTACATGGAGGCAGAAGTGCGTACGGTAGTCAGCGATACAATTCCACCGAAGAAGGTTTGGGGTAGCGCTCCATGAGAACTCCCGCGAAGCCCCTGCTGAGATTCACCTCCCACCACGCGATGATGAGGCGCGGACTATGAGTTCCCATGACAACCGTCGATACGAACGTCATTTCAGAGGCCATGAAGTTCGAACCCCGTATTCGGCAAGCAGATTGCCACGGTTAACTCGCAAAGAACTGCGGTCCGCCGGACCCTATCGGCACACTGCACCACGAGAAGTATATGCGCCTCTGCCGACACAGGCATCCTGCCTTTGATCCGAGAGATTCTTAATTCTCATTGTCCCTAGGCTTAAGGAAGGACAAGGCTCTCGCCCCGATACTGCAGACGATTCCTAATAAAACTACGAATAGCGCCCCCAATAAGATTCCCGTGGAGGAGGGCAAAAATAGGCCACCTACTGCGGAGCCAACAGCCGAACCCAGATAATTCGCGGACGCATTAGCAGCAACGGCAGTCGCACCTTCATCAGGATTTGCACTGAGCATCGAATGCTGTTGCGGTGCCATGGAAGACCATCCCAAAAGCCCCCATGCAAAAAGACACACCAGTGCCACCATACGGCTCGAGGGAAATAGCAACAACAGTGCAAAATCAGCAGCAAGAAAAACGATGATTATGGTCGTTAGCTTGCGAGAACTATCTACCTTATCGAGCACCCGCCCGATTCCAAATGCACCAACTGCACCGCCAATTCCCCAAATCCACATGCCAGGAATGGTGTCTACCTGCACTCGTTCGAGCACCACGGAAATATAGGTATACAGTCCCAGCGAACCGACTCCCACGAAGAAAGTAACCAAGACCGTTAGAAAATTATCCACCCGACCAATGATTCGGAGTCGCTGCCCTAGCGAGGAAGAAGGCACAGCTGGTACAGCACTCGTTTTACGTATCGCTATACCTGCCAACGCCGCCATGCCAACCACCGATACCAATGCAATGGCAGCCCGCCAGCCTAACTCCTTGGCCACTCCCAGTCCCGCTGGTACACCCGCAACAGTTCCCACCGCCAAACCGGCTAGCACCAATGACAGCGCACGTCCGCGACGCTCCGCTGTGACCGACATGCCCGCTACCGCTGCGGACAATGGCGAATAGATTCCCGCTGCCGCACCTGCAATCAGCCGCGAAACTATAAAAACACTCACCGTAGGGGATACAGCGGTCACAACATTGGCCAGAGAAAACACAGCAATAGCGCCCAGCAGCCCATTTCGCGGATCCTTGCCCGCCCTACCCGATAATAGTGGGCCGCATACCGCGTAAGCACCGGTAAAAGCGGTAACACCTAGGCCAATCACGCTGCCACTTGCACCCAAGTCTTCGGCAATCTGAGGCAGCAGCCCAGCAATAACATACGCATCCAACCCGAGTGCTACGCTGCCTAAAACTAACGGCCATAGCTGTTTAAGCATTAGAAATCACCATGTCGAGCAAACCTGGAAAGCACTCGTCTAGATCGTCTCGGCGCAAAGAGATGACACAAGTGCGCCCCTGGCTTCTTGTCCACGTCACACCGGCTTCACGCAGCTGCCGAGTGTGGTAAGTCAGGGTCGACCGAGGCAGGTTGTCAGCAAGCGTCAAGCTATCGTGCTCCTCGCCGTCCGCTAAGCGCTTGACCATTTCCAACCGGATGGGATCACTTACTGCAGCCAATACACGGACGAATTCTAAATCCTCGGTGGCCGGATGCTCATATTTTCGTGGGCTCATTCCAACTCCAATCGTGCAATAATTCTTGAACGATTAGCCACACTAAGTTACCCGAGACATTCGTGCAAGATTTCTTGCATAAACGAAGGCCCACCGACAGCGCATCGGTGGGCCTTCTCCCCATGACTAATCTCTCGGCACCCAAGGAGGGAGTGGAGCGCACCCTCCTGCAAGCACCGCCCGTGATTAGGCAAGCCTAAGTTTATAAACCTTTCGTAGGATGGTCAAGGGTTTGCCCATAAATTTCTTCACCCCTGGCAAAAACACAGGTAACCTGCAATAACGAGTACAATCCGGAACCATGGCTGAGTTGAAATCCACTATTTCCGAACAACTCCGCAAATTCTGGCGTGCCAACGAGAAGGAATTGACCGATTCCCCGCGTCGCGGCGTCGCCTCCCCTGCCGAGGCCACGGCACTGCGCGAGGAGGTCGCGGCCGAAATCGCGGACCTCATCAAAGCCCAGAAGGTCAAGACCAGCCCAGGCGATACCGCCCTCGACGCCGATGCCGCCGCTACCCTTCCCCTTGGAGCCCGCATCAAACCGCGCGGCGTCTTCGAAGATGACTGGAGCGCGCGTCCTACTGCGGAACGACCCTGGCCGGTCATCCTCATCCACGGCACCTGCGATACCAAAGGCGTATGGCAGCTCCTAGGCAATGAACTGCGCCAGGACGGCTGGGCCGTCTTCGCCCCTGATTATGGGCACCGCGCTACCCAGCCGCTCGCGGAATCTGCGCGCCAGCTTGGCGCTTATATCGATACCGTCCGCGCAGCTACCGGCGCGGACAAGGTTATTCTCATCGGACACTCCCAAGGCGGGCTGCTTGCCCGCTATTGGATGCGTATGGAGGGCGGGGCCGAAAACGTCCTGCACCTGATGTGCATTAGCGCGCCGAATCACGGCACCACCTATGGCGGAATCGCCAGCCGCCTCATCCGCACCCCGCGCCAGGAAGCGGTGCTGCGCTCCATCATTGATGGCTGGTTTGGTCCGGCGGGCATGGACCAGGTCGTCGGTAGTGAGGCTCTGCGCGAAACCAACCGGGACGGCGATCTGGAATCCGGCGTGAGCTATACCTGCATTGCCACGCGGTCCGACGCCGTCGTTGTCCCGCCCGAGACCTGCTTTCTCGACCCCCGCGGCGTCGCAGAGGGCACGGTCCGCAATATTTATGTCCAAGACTTCGACCGCCTCGCGATGGTCATGCACGAGGATATGCCGATGGATAAGCGCGTTCGCGCCATCGTGCGCACCATTTTGGAATTGGTGGAGAGCATCCCGCGCTAGTTATAGCCCCAGCTCATCGAGTACCGCGTCAAAGGCCGGACCCACCTGGGTGCGCCACAGCGTATCCACTTTCTGATCACCCCGGCCGGGCCCGCCATTGATAACGGCCACGCGCTTGCCCTGCTTCTTTGCCTCCAGCACAAAGCGGTACCCGCTCATAACCGCCAGCGAAGAGCCGGCCACCACGAGCGAACGCGCCTGGCCCAGCAGTGCAAAAGCAGCATCGCGGCGCTCCGCCGGCACGGGCTCACCAAAGTAGACGACGTCCGGCTTCAACAGTGCAGAACCACAGCGCTCACACCCTGCCATGCGGAAGGCTGCCACGTCTGCTTCAGCGAGCGTCACGTCACCGTCCGGGTTCACCTGATCCGCCTCCACCACGAGGCGTTCCAGGTAACCCGGGTTCGCTGCAGCTAGGCGCGCATCGAAGTGCGGCCGCGCCTCCCGATATCCGCACATCAGACACACGACGGTTTCCATATCGCCATGCAGCGCCACCAAGTTCGCGGTCCCGGCCTGTTTATGCAGGCCGTCCACATTCTGGGTAACCACGCCATTAATCAGCCCGGCGCGCTCCAGTTCCACGAGCGCATAGTGCGTGCGATTCGGCACCGCGGAATCCATGACACGCCACCCCACAAAGCTGCGGGCCCAATACCTATGGCTCGCGGCCGGGTCGTGGCGAAATTCCTGATAGGTCATCGGCCGGTGCCTACTCAACGAGCCGCGCGGCCCCCGATAGTCCGGCACGCCCGAGTCCGTAGATACCCCAGCCCCGGTGAGCACCATTACGGGTCCCTCGCGCAGCAGCTTGACGACGTCCCCTAAGGCCTTCCCTTCCTCCGTATGCGGCGCCGATTCTTCGACCACTCGGGCGATCGAACGCAGCGCAGACCGGTGGGCAAGGGAGACGGCGGGATCCATGCCCCCGATGCTAGCTTTCGGGCAGGTGCTCTACATAGAGCCACTCCGAATCCAGCTCCCCGTGGCGCGAGCACGTAGTGTGCCAGCCATCGGGGCGTACCTGGGCCACCATGCGGCGGCCACAGATCTGGCAGTAGCGCGGCACATCGAGGCCGGCTGCGGCCGCCGGGTGCAGCGTGAATTCCTCTTCGACCGGCTTGCCGGTATTTGGATGGAAAATCGGCTCGTCCCCAGCCAGTACGGCAGCAGCCAATTCGGATGTTGGCTCGGAAAAACCAGGCACTACAGGGCCTTAATCGGCAGATCGATGCGGTTCAACATGTCCACATCCTTTTCAATCTGCTGGCCCAGGGTGGTCAGGTAGTTGCCGGCGATAATGGCGTTGATACCGCCAAGGAGGCCGCGCTCCGTGCCGTCGTCGCCAAGCGAAAGCTCGCGACCGCCAGCAAAGCGCAAGGTGGTAGACGGCATGGCCAGGCGGAATGCCGCCACGGCGCGCAGTCCCTCACCCAGCGGAACCAGCGGACGATCCGCAAAGGGGGTGCCCGGGCGCGGATCGAGGAAGTTCATCGGCACCTCGCACGGATCAATCTCTGCTAGCTGCGCGGCGAACTCGGCGCGCTGCTCCAGGGACTCGCCCATGCCGATGATGCCGCCGCAGCAGACCTCCATTCCTACCTCGCGCACGTAGTCGAGGGTCTGCTTGCGCTCCTCCCAGGTGTGGGTGGTGACCACATTAGGGAAGAAGGAACGGGAGGTCTCCAGGTTGTGGTTATAGCGCTGCGCGCCCATATCCTTCAGGCGCTGCGCCTGCTCGCGGGTCAGGGTGCCCAGCGAGCAAGAAATCTCGATATCGACGGCGTCATTAATCGCGGCAATCGCCTCGCCCACCTGGTCCAGCAAGCGATCGTCCGGGGACTTCACCGCGGCAACAATGCAGAACTCAGTAGCACCGGTCTTGGCGGTCTTCTGTGCCGCCTCCACCAGCTCTGGGATGTTGAGGCGTACGGCGCGCACTGGAGACTCGAAGAGACCGGACTGGGAACAAAAGTGGCAATCCTCTGGGCAGCCGCCGGTCTTGATGGAAATAATGCCTTCTACTGATACGTCCGGACCACACCACTTCAGGCGGGTCTGGTGAGCGATATCAGCGATTTCCTCCAGCTGGGAATCCGGAACTTGCAGTACCTGCAGTAGCTCTTCCTGGTTGAGGCCTTTGCCTTGCTCCAGGGCTTTCTCACGGGCGATGTCAACGATGCTCATGGTGCTAAACCATACTTGAACGGCGTTCAACTTTGGTTAAAACCACATATAAATCTGTACGGAACTACCCTCGGGGGCATGACGCTTTATGATGACACCCTCTCCCTCCTCCAAGAGCTTATCCGCAATGCCTGCGTTAATGACCTCACCCCAGATTCCGGCCACGAGGTGCGCAATGCGGATAGCCTGGAAAAATTCTTCGCGGGCGAAGACGTACAGATTGAGCGCTTCGAGTCCCACCCGGGCCGCGTTTCCATCGTGGTAACCGTCCCCGGCGATCCAGAAAAGGAACCGCTCACCCTCATGGGCCACACAGACGTCGTCCCCGTGGATGAGCCCAAGTGGACCAAGCCGCCTTTCGAGGCCCTCATCGAGGATGGCAAGCTCTACGGCCGCGGTTCCGTAGACATGCTCTTTATTACCGCCACCATGGCCGCCGTCACGCGCGAGGTCGCCCGCGACGGTAACACGGGCGGCACCCTCGCCTTCGTCGGCATGGCCGATGAAGAGGCCCGCGGCGGCCTTGGCGTGCGCTTTATGTCCGAGAACCACCCCGATGCCTTTTCGTGGAAGAACTGCCTGTCTGAGACCGGCGGCAGCCACCTGCCCGGCGCGGTGGGCTTCAACGTGGGAGAAAAGGGCGCTGGCCAGCGCCGACTGCACGTACATGGCGATGCTGGCCATGGCTCCACGCCTTATGGCAAGGACTTTGCCATCGTGAAGATCGGTGAGGTCGCTCGCCGCATCGCCACCGCTGAGCCGCCCACGGCCTCCAATGAGATCTGGGAGGGCTTCGTGCGCACCTTCAAGTTTGATCCCCAGACGGAGCAGGAGCTTATCGACGGCACGGGTGACTACTCCAAGTTCGGCAACCTCGACGCCTACGCCCACGCCTTTAGCCACACCACCATCGCCGAGACCGTCCTGCGCGCGGGCGGCGCCATCAATGTGCTGCCTTCGCACGCTTACCTGGAAATGGATGTGCGCCCCTTCCCCGGCCAGACCCAGGAGGATCTGGATGACTTCCTGCGCAGCGCCCTCGGGGACATGGCCGATGAGGTAGAAATCGAACACCTCATCACCGAAGATGCCACGCAATCTTCCACCGATACCGAGCTCTGGCGCGCCATTGAGGCCACCTCCAAGGAATTCTTCCCCGACAAGGACGTTGTCCCAGTTCACGCCACCGGCGGCTCCGATCTGCGCTTCGCCCGCCGCAAGGGCGGCAATGCCTATGGCTTTGCCATGCACGCCGAGGGCCGCGATATGGCCAGCGCCAATTCGCAGCTGCACAGCCACGACGAGCACCTCTACTTGGAGGACCTCGAGCTCACCGTGCGCGCATACCGCAGCCTGGTCAATCGCTTCCTCGGCCTGTCACAGGCGTAACAAGTGTGGCATGATGTCTGGCATGAGCTTTGCACGTAAGTCCGCGCTGCTTTCTGCAGCTACCGCCCTGACCGTAACCCTCGCCGCCCCTGCCGCTGCCCATGCCGACGCCGTTGATACCCTCCTCGACAAGATGCCTGCCGGCCAGATTTCTTGCTCCCAGGCACAGCAGTACTGGACCAACTCCGCTGACTACAACCAGAAGAAGTCCCAGGCCCTTGCCGTTGCCACCGTGCACCCACGCGGCAACGAAGTCCGCGGTGCCATCGGCCGCATGGATGAGGCCATTGCCCGCTGCGGCCTGAACGGCACCACCGGTCAGGGCAAGCCGGTCAACACCGGCGGCCAGCGCGGCAATGCTCCCGCACCGAAGCCGGCTCCGGCACCGGCCCCTGCCCCGGCGCCAGCCAAGAACGCCAAGGTCATCGAGCTGGGCACCATCCCTGGCCAGCCGACTGTTGACGTCCCCTTCCTGGGCCAGACCTTCCGCATCCCGGACGCGGCCAAGATTGCCCAGAACGCCGTATCCCAGTTCCAGCTGCCACAGATCCCGCAGATCCAGCAGCTGCAGCAGCTGTCTTCCTTCTAAGACTCTCACTTGGCCGGACCGCTTAGCGGTCTAGCTGAAAATAGATCCCGGCATGCGCACTGCAGCCGGGATTAAATTTGGGTTAAGTAGCAGAATGTGTGTCCGCTCGGCGTGTCGCGGGCGGGTACACGGTTAGTTACTTCATGGGGCCTTTTCTGATTCCTATCGAGTGTTCGTACTCGGTTGGGATAGCGTTGTCG
>NZ_JAKRNC010000016.1:0-41497 GCF_022347345.1 Corynebacterium sp. ACRPJ | reverse complement strand
TTCCGATGGATTGAACACGAAACGCGCGGATATAAGCACCAAGACCTTATATCCGCCCGATTTACCCAACCTGAGCAGCAAGATCACTGTAACTCAGACACACTTTTTGCTACTTAACCCTATCAAGGCACCAACGACGGGTACCAGCCCCATAGAAATAATGGGATTTACTCGGCCGCAGATCAGAAGTCCCGCCGCCGCAGAGGTGAGGGTCGGACCCATGGCCGCAAGCCCGACTAGGCCCCCTTAGTGTCGCTTCACACGCCGACGATCTGCCATGCCCTACGCTACGCGGGCAAGCGAGTGTGCCCTAGGTTAAACCCCAACTATCGACAACGCTACTACTATCCCCAAAGCTCACACCGGTTTAAATTGAATTGCCTATAGATAATCGTCACCACGAAGCACTTCGCACTGCTTGAAAAAGTCCCCACCCCAGCAAAAGCATTCAACAAATTGCACGGAATTTTCCGCAAAATTGCAGCTAGGCACCCCACATATGGGAAACGACGCGGTGCCCCTACAGCGCCGCGTCGTCCCTATTCCCTATCACTCACAACGGATTGGAGAAACCGTTCGCCTACCCCCTAAGTAGGCTTTGTGAGCAAGACCAACTGTAGCACTCGCACAATGCAAACGGTAACGCGAATCAAAATTCCCAGTTTCCACCAATGTTTCTTATTCTTAGGTGTGCTTTTTCAGACCTAATGAACCGTAGGTTTGAATTTTCCTGTGGATGGAGCCCACCACTTTGCACTCAGCCCAATGAGAGTGATGACGAGCAATACCGCAACGCCGGTCCACAAGACGGCCTGTTCGCCTTCGTTACCCGCCGCCGTGACGGCCGCGGTAGTCCAATTCAGTGGCAAAAGATTAGAAACAATCTGCCAAACCTTAGAAACACCGGCAATTGCCGCGGATTTCCACAGCCACCCCACCAGAGCGGTCTGGCCTATGCCAAAGAGCGCCGCGAGGATACTGCCGGCAGTAATACCGCATAGCCCGAGTAGGCCGCGGGTGATGGCCGCCATGGACAGCGCGCCCAGAAGGAGCGCCGCGCCGGCCCACACCGCCGCCACAGGGGTAAATCCGGTGGCAAGCACAAAGAGGAGGATTTCGCCGATGGCGACCGCGGCCAGCGTGCCGCCGAAGACCGTCAGCCATGGGCGGAATCCCACTTGCCAGGCCACACCGGCCGCGGCGCCTGCGAGCAGGACCAGGGCCGAGACCAACATCGCCACGATGGGGCTGAGCAGATGTGCCGGGCCGTCGGTCGCGGTATGCGCCGGCGGCAGGGCGCGCTGAATGTCACCCACATTGGTCTGGTTTTGGGCCGCCATGGTGGAAAGCTTGCCGGCGCCGTCGTCAAGCTTGTCCACGCCCTCCTGCGCCTCACCGACGCGCTTGTTCAACTCCGCAATTCCTTCATTGAGCTCCTGCGCACCGGATACGGCCTGGTTCACGCCATCGTGATAGGCATAGCCGTTGACCGCCAACTGATTGGATAGATCGCGCGAGCCGTCCTTAAGCTTCTTAAGCTGGTCGGTCACCGAATTATCCAGGCGGAAATTATTCACCTGCGCACGGAGATCGCCCAGCTGCGAGCGAATTTCCTTCGCTTCCTTGGACTTATTTCCTTCCAGGTCGCGCATCGTGCCATCGATGGCCTGCAGAATCTGCCCTTGCACGGCGCCCAGGCCCACTACCTGGTCCACGGCACCGCCGACACCATTGGCCAGCTCCGTTGCACCGCCACCGAGCGTATTAGTTCCGGACTGCAGCTGATTGAGGCCGGCTACCAGTTCTTGGGAGCCCGTCGCCAGCTTGTCGACGCCCCCTCCGAGCTCATCCGCCCCCTTATTCAGCTCCCCTGTACCGTCGTCAAGCTGCGTGGCGCCCGATTTAAGCATGCTCGCCTGGGCCTGCGCGCGGCTGGCCGCCTCGGCGGCTTCCTTTACCTCTGGCGAGGCGGAATTTTCCCGCGGCGCACCAAACGGCTGCGCGGCACTAGACCAGGTGTGGGCGGGTTCCCACTGCGCAAGGCCCGCCACCGCAGCGCCGATAATGAGCGGCAGGGCGAGCAGGAGGATCAAGAGGACGCTGCGCCACCGGGAAGGGGACGCAGCGTCTGGGGAAGCAAGGCGTGAGGTCATGGTACTGAACCTATCCGTGCAGGTCACTCCCCTGTTGCAGGCGCGCCGAGCACCCCCGCAATAGCAGTTCCTCTACGATATATGGCATGTCCCACAATTATTCCCTGACCCCTTCCCGCTACCTCGCCGCCGCGGCCATCGCGCCGCTGTGTTTCAGCCTTGTTGCCTGCTCCAACGACGCCGATACCTCGGCAGAACCGGAGTTCTCCGACGCCACCGCCGCAAGCTCGTCGGCCGAGGAGACCACGAGCGAGCCCGCTACCTCGGAAGCCGCAGACACCGTCACCGAGACCGCAGCGGCCGAGCCCACTTCTGCGGAGGCAGCTCCCGCTGAGGAGACCGCGGAATCCGGCAACGCGGAAAGCGAAGCCCCGGCCGCCGTACCCGCCGACACCGGCCGCGGCGACTGCTCCCCAGAAGCGCTACAGCCCGCAGCTCCCACCATGACCAATATCCGAGTCAATAACTGCGATGGCCAGTGGGCCCACTTTGGCAAAGACAGCACGGACTGGACTGCTTGGGCGCGCTACGAGGGCGGCCAGTGGGTAGCCATTGAATCCATTGGCGAGGCAACCTCCGGCATGGCCGCCCCGTGCTACGACGTGGATAAGTGGGCCGCCGAGGGCGCTCCCGCCTTTGTTACGGAAAAGATGCGCCGCTGCGACTAGCCACACAGCAAGAAACCGCCCCCGTACCGTGCAGTAAAGCAACTCGGTACGGGGGCGGCGTCGTTAGCGCACAAGCGCTGCCGGGAAAAGATTACTTCTTCTCGGCGTAGACCTCGCGCACGCGCTGGCCAAGGGCTGGGTGCACGTTGGTCCAGTATTCGTAGACGCGCTCCTCGGTCTCCTCGGATACACCGGCCATCGCGTTGGTGATATTGGTGACCAGGCGCTCCTTGGCGGCATCGTCATAGACGTTTTCGTACAGGTCGCGCGCCTGCACAAAGTCATCGTCCTCGGCGTGGCGAACATACGGTGCACGCACCAAGTCGCTGCCGTGGGACTCCGGATTGATATAGAGCTCTGCCGCGGTGGTGGTCTCGAGCTGGGAGCGGTCGTTTACAGCGGCGTCGTCAAGCACGCCCGTACCCTTGTCGTGGCGGTTGGGCGAGTAGACCGGATCCTCCGGAGCATTGAAGAGGAACTGCATGCTGCCCTCGTGCTCGTAGGTATTGACCTCGTTCACATTCTGCGGCTGGTTAACCGGCAGCTGCTTGTAATTCGCGCCGATGCGGTAACGCTGCTGGTCAGCGTAAGCAAAGGCGCGGGCCTGCAGCATCTTGTCTGGGGATAGGCCAACGCCCGGCACAATATTGGAAGGATCGAGCGCCACCTGCTCAATCTGGGCAAAGAAGTTGCGCGGGTTGCGGTTGAGTACAAAGTAGCCCACATCGTGCAGCGGGTAGTCCTTCTTGGACCAGACCTTGGTCAGGTCGAAGGGGTTAAAGCGGTAATTCTCCGCCTCATCCAGCGGCATGATCTGCACCTTAACGTCCCAGATCGGGTAGTTGCCCTCCTCGATGGCGTTGTAAAGATCCTCGCGGTGGCAATCCGGGTTCTGGCCGGCGGTGGTGGTGGCCTCCTCATCGGTGAAGTTCTCCACGCCCTGGCGGGACTTGAAGTGATACTTGACCCAGAAAGCCTCGCCTTCTTCATTGACCCACTGGAAGGTGTGGGAGCCGTAGCCATTCTGGTGGCGGGTGGACTTCGGGGTGCCGCGGTCACCCATCAGATAGGTGACTTGGTGTGCGGATTCCGGGTTGCGGGTCCAGAAATCCCACTGCATATCGGCATCGCGCAGGCCATTGGTGCCTAGGCGCTTCTGGGAGTGGATGAAGTCTGGGAACTTAATGCCATCGCGAATGAAGAAGACCGGGGTGTTATTGCCCACGATGTCGAGGTTGCCCTCCTCGGTGTAGAAGCGCAGGGCAAAGCCGTGCACATCGCGCCAGGTATCCGGGGAGCCCTGCTCGCCGGCCACGGTGGAAAAGCGGCCCATCATCGGGGTGACGGTGCCCTTCTGGAAGACCTTGGCCTTGGTGTAGGCAGAGACATCTTCCGTGATGTGCAGCTCACCAAAGGCACCGTGGCCCTTAGCGTGCGGCGTGCGCTCGGGCACGCGCTCGCGGTTGAAGTGCGCGAGCTTTTCAATGAGGTGGATATCATTGAGCGCCACCGGTCCCTGCTGGCCCGCGGTCACCGAGGTGTTTTCGGACGGCACCGGCTGGCCCGAGGGGCGGGTGGTATTTCCCTTGCCAGCGGGGCGCTGGCCCTTGTTCAGGATGTCATCAGCGGTAAATTCACTCATTTTTGCCTCCTGGCAATTCGCGGTCAGTTCTTCCCAGTGTGGCAAAACTTTGCACGGTTGTCAGGGCTCGCCAAAGAGAGTAAAGGGTGCTGGTAGATTCATTCAGGTGACTCACCACTCCGCAGCAGACGACGCCCGCGTCACCGACCTCGCTCTTCGGGCCGGTCGCGGCGACCGCGCGGCCCTGACGGAGTTTATCAAGGCCACCCAGGATGATGTGTGGCGCTTGCTGGCGCACCTGGGCGGGCCCGAGGGGGCCGACGATCTCACCCAGGAGACCTATCTGCGCGTCATCAGCGCCCTGCCGCGCTTTGCGGCGCGGTCCTCCGCCCGCACGTGGTTGCTGTCTTTGGCCCGGCGCGTGTGGGTGGACAATATTCGCCACGATATGGCCCGGCCGCGGAAATCTGCCACCGAGTACGAAGACGCGATGGGTGCGGCGCCGGAAGAATCCGCGGCGTGGAGCGAGTGGATCGACGCGCGTACGCTTATCGACGCCCTCCCGGCCGACCGCCGCGAAGCCCTCATCCTCACCCAGGTACTGGGCTATACCTATGAGGAGGCGGCCAAGATTGCCGGCGTGCGCGTGGGCACCATTCGCTCCCGCGTGGCGCGCGCCCGCAAGGATCTCATCGCGGGGACAGGTTAATACCCCCAAATAGCCCCCTGCGATTGCGGAGTTAATTTCACTCCCAAATTGTTACGCCCTGGTTACCTTGTATCCCGCGGGCCCCAGATATTGGCACTTAGCTGCACTTTACGCGCAATGAGTGGGGTGAACGAGGCCACAATGAGGGCGATTCTTGCCCGAAATATCTGTCCAATGTGTGGTTTATTAGTTGTGTACACACGTGATAAATCGACCGTCGATCCGGGCCCGCGCGATACCAATGCCGGGCCCGGCGCGTGTGAGTAAGAGAGTTTCTCCCTTTCATGTTAAAACGCGCAATCGGAATTTCCATGGCGTTTATCGGCGTCGTCGTGGGCGCAGGCTTCGCCTCCGGCCAGGAGGCCATGCAGTACTTCGTGGCCTTTGGTAACTGGGGCCTGTGGGGCATCGCCCTGGCCGCTGGTTTGATGATGATCACCGGCATCTCCATCCTGCAGCTCGGCTCGTACTTCCAAGCCGAGGAGCACACCGCTGTCTACGACAAGGTCGCATCGCCGTTTACCGCCAAGATTTTGGACTGGTCCACCCTGGTGACCTTGTTCGCCATCGGCTTCGTCATGTTCGCCGGCGGTGGTTCGAATATCAATCAGCAGTTCCCGTCCATCCCAGTATGGGTGGGCGCCACCGCCATGCTGATTTTGGTGCTGCTCGTCGGCCTGATGGATGTCGACCGCGTAACCGCAGTCATCGGTACCATCACCCCATTCATCATCATCTTCGTGGTGCTTGCCACCGGCTATACCATCTTGAATGCAGACGTTGATTTCTCCGCCATGAATGACTGGGCGGTCAACAATGTTGATACCTCGCTGCCTAATTGGTGGCTAGCCGCACTGAACTACACCGGCCTGAACGTGATGACGGCAGTATCCATGTCCATCGTTATTGGCGGTAACTTCCTGGATAACCGTGCAGTTGGCGTCGGTGGCCTCATCGGTGGCCTGCTTTATCTCATCCTGTTGGCACTGTTGGTATTCGCCCTCTTCTTCGAAGCAGAAACCGTCAACGGCCAGGATATGCCGGTACTGAGCCTGATTACCAGCATCCACCCAGTCTTGGGCGTGCTGATGACCTTTGTCATTTACGGCATGGTCTTTAATACCGCCATCGGCATGTTCTACGCGCTGGGCAAGCGCTTGACCCGCAATAACCCCAAGCGCTTCTACCCGGTTTATGCCGGCGCCTGCATCATCGGCTTCATCTTGTCCTTCGTAGGCTTCCAGGCCTTGGTCAGCAACGTCTACCCGATCCTGGGCTACCTGGGCCTGCTGATGATCGTGGTGATGGTCTTTAACCGCATCAAGAACGGCAGCAAGCTCTCGGACGAGTCTGACCGCCGCATGCGCGCACACGAGCTGGTGTCCCGTCGTCTGGATCCGCGCAAGCGCTTTACCAAGAAGAACGAGCGCGAGCTGCGCAAGCTGGCTGCAGCATCCAATATGGAAACCACCGAGTTCGTTACCAATATCGCAGAAGAGATCCACGAGGAGCTCGAAAATGATGATGATATTGAGTATGACCGCGAAGATCCGGAGCCGTCCGTGACCTACGTGCAGCACACCAAGCCGGAGGTTCCGTCGTCCACTAGCGACCTCGACTTTGGCAAGAGGGGCACTGGTGCCGACTCCGATACTGGCACCGCCAAGCCGGTTTCTGAGGACTAACCCCTCGCCCACGGCTAATAAGCCAAAAGCTCGGCGCCCTCCTTTCCCACAACCAGGGAAGGAGGGCACCGAGCTTTGTAGTGCGACAGGCGGCGATGTAGCGCTGTGCTAGACGAGCAGCTCTGCAATCTGGATGGTGTTGAGAGCAGCGCCCTTGCGGAGGTTATCGCCGGCGACAACGAGCACGAGGCCCTTGTTATCGTCCACCGTCTGGTCCTGGCGGATGCGGCCAACCAAGGACTCGTCGATGCCGGTGGCGGCGAGCGGAGTGGGGACGTCGGCAAGCGTAACGCCCGGAGCGCCACCCAAGAGCTCGGTGGCCTGCTCTGGGGTGATGGGCTTATCGAACTCGGCGTGAATGGTCAGGGTGTGGCCGGTGAAGACGGGGATGCGCACGCAGGTGCCCGCTACCTTGAGTTCCGGAATGTCCAGGATCTTGCGGGATTCGTTGCGCAGCTTTTGTTCCTCGTCGGTCTCCAGGGAGCCATCATCAACGAGGTTTCCGGCCATCGGCAGGGCGTTATAGGCGATAGGTGCCACGTACGGCCCAAAGTCTTCGTCATCAATCGCGGAGCCGTCGTGGACCAATCCCACATTGTGCTCACCGACGGAATATACCTGCGCGGCCAGCGCCTGCACGCCGGCCAGACCGGAGCCAGACACCGCCTGGTAGGAGGACACGTGAAGCTTATTCAGGCCAGCGGCATCGTGGAGGACCTTCAGCACTGGCATGGCAGCCATGGTGGTGCAGTTCGGGTTCGCGATGATGCCCTTCGGGGTGTTCTTGGCTGCCTCGGGGTTGACCTCGGAAACGATGAGGGGAACCTCTGGGTCCTTGCGGTAGGCCGAGGAATTATCCACCACGGTCGCGCCGGCTGCGGCGAATACCGGGGCCCACTGCTTGGAGGTGGAGCCACCGGCGGAGAACAAGGCAATATCAACGTCTGCAACGGATTGCTCGGTAACCTCAGCGAGGTCTTCTACGGTAATCTGCTCGCCGCGGAATTCCAGTTCGGTGCCGGCGGAGCGAGACGAGGCGAAAAAGCGCACCTTATCCGCCGGGAAATTGCGTTCTTCCAAGATGGAGCGCATAACGCGGCCGACCTGGCCGGTAGCGCCTACGACTGCAACAGTGGTCATGACTTAAAAATCCTCTGTAGTTGCTTTTGGGTATTTAACGTCCGGTTCCAGCATAAACCGTGGCTTCTTCTTCGCCACCAAGCTGGAACTTATCGTGCAGCGCACGAGCGGCCTTATCCAGGTCAGCCTCGCGGGTGAGCACGGAGATGCGGATTTCGGAGGTGGAGATGAGCTCCATATTGACGTCGACGTCGCGCAGGGCCTCGGTAAACTCGGCGGTCACGCCCGGGTGGGACTTCATGCCGGCGCCGACGAGGGAGACCTTGCCCACCTGGTCGTCGTAAAGCACATTGGCCCAGCCGCCTTCGGACTTCAGCTTGGTCAACAGCTCCATGGCGCGCGGGCCGTCGGCACGCGGGCAGGTGAAGGTGATATCGGTGGTGCCATCCTCCAGGGAGGAGACGTTTTGCAAGACCATGTCGATATTGATCTCCGCATCGGCAATGACACGGAAAACCTTCGCTGCCTCCCCTGGGCGGTCCGGGATTCCAAGGACGGTGACCTTTGCCTCGGACTTATCGGTTGCTACACCAGTGAGTACTGCTTCTTCCACAGGAATATCCTCCATCGATCCGGTCACTAGGGTGCCGGGGTCATTTGAATAAGACGAGCGAACTCGCAAGGGTACATTGAACGCGCGGGCGTACTCCACGCTGCGCAGAACCAAAATCTTGGAACCTACCGCGGCCATCTCCAGCATCTCCTCAAAGGAGAGCTTGTCTAGCTTCTGCGCGTCCGGGACGATGCGCGGGTCTGCGGTATACACGCCATCGACATCGGAATAAATCTCACACACGTCCGCATTCAGCGCGGCGGCTAGCGCCACCGCGGTGGTATCGGAACCACCGCGGCCCAGCGTGGTGACATCGCGCGATTCCTTATTAACTCCCTGGAATCCGGCGACGATGCAGATCTTGCCCTCATCCAGCGCTTCAGTCAGGCGGCCTGGGGTAACGTCCACGATGCGGGCATTGCCGTGGCGCTCGGTGGTGAGCACGCCGGCCTGGGAGCCGGTAAAGGACTGAGCATGGGCACCCAGAGATTCCACGGCCATGGCCACCAGCGCATTGGAGATGCGCTCGCCCGCGGTCAGCAGCATGTCCATTTCGCGCCGTGGTGGCACGGGGTTGACCTGGGCGGCAAGGTCGAGCAACTCATCGGTGGTATCGCCCATGGCGGAGCACACCACAACGACGTCGTTGCCCTGCTTCTTGGTGGCCACGATGCGCTCCGCAACGGCGCGAATGCGGTCTGCGGATTCGAGGGATGAGCCGCCATATTTTTGCACGATCAGGGCCACGGTGAGGATGCCGCCTTTCGTCTTTCCAGGCATTTCCGGAGTGTGCGTTCGCGCGCGTCCAGAAATATCTGTCGGTCATTAGTCAAATACCCATGCTACCCCGCAGGGGTCTAGTCCTCATCATAATTCCTAGACAATGCTTGCTTTTTATTCACACGCCCGAGCGTAAAGCGCGCCATGCGCCGGCCGCCCCCCATGGAGAAAAACGCGCGCCATACAGCGCAGAATATGCATATAACAGGAATCTTTACTACCGTTGAGCGGGTGTTAAGCAACCTCCTCGCCATCTTTTTCGCGCTCGCATCCGCGCTGACGGTTGCTTGGGGCACAGTCATCCGCCACCGCATCGCCCTTGACGCCGATGATTCGGTCATGCGCGCCGCCATGTCTAACCCCTTGTGGTGGGTGGGCACCGCGGCCGCGATTGGCGCCTACGGCCTGCAGGTTATCGCGCTCGGCTTCGGCACCTTGCTGGTCGTCCAGCCCATCTTGGTGCTGTCCTTGATGTTTACCCTGCCGCTATCGGCGTGGTACTCCGGCCGCAAGATGCCCTTCCACGAAGTTTTCTGGTCCATTGCGCTGACCATCGCGGTGGGCATCATGGTCATCTACGGCCGACCGGTTGCCGGCAATCCCCGCCCAGAATGGAGCGATTGGTGGCCGGCGCTCCTCGTGGGGTTGACCACCCTCGCAATCCTCGGCGCGGCGGCCGCAAAGCTACCGGATCAGCGCCCCCTGGCATTGGGCACGGCCTGCGGCGTTATCTATGGCTTCGTCGCCCTGCTCTCGAAGGCCGTGGTGGATATTTTCACCCACGAAGGCCTCACCACCCTGCTGGCCAGCTGGCAGTTCTACGGCCTCATCGGCCTCGCGCTCACCGGCACGGTGGTACAGCAATATTCCTTCAACGCCGGCCCCCTGGCCCATTCCCTGCCGGCCATGACCATCTTTGAACCCATCGTGGCCTTCGGCTTGGGATACATGGTGCTGGGAGAGAAATTCCTCATCGATACGGCCGTCGGTTGGGCAATTATGCTCATCGCCCTGACCGTCATGGTGCTATCCACCATCGTGCTCTCCCGCAGCCCGGTGAGCCAGCGCGGCTAGATGGCCCACTCAAATACGCCGAGCATATAGGCCGAAAACCACGCGCCAAACAGGGCCCAGGCAATAACCGCCACGCTTGCCGACGCCCCCTTTTTCACCCACGGCAACAACACGATCACCGCCGGCAGGAGCAGCCGGGGCCGCGAGTGCATGATGCCATCAGAAAGCAGCACATTGGCCATGAGGACGGCGGAAAATAGCCAGGCCGCCAGCGGCAGGCGGCGCCACGCCAGCACCAGGCATACCGGGGCAGCGATCATTACGCCGGCGCTAAGCAGGTAGCCGCCATTGGTGGCCCCGGTGAGCGTCTCCCACAGCCACACCACCGTGGCTTTGCCGCCATCAAAGCCGGAATTCCAATGTTCCTTCTGGATACCAAAGTAACCGCCGACATCTTTCAAATGGCTGCTCGACCACCACAAATACCCCACCAGCGGCACGACCGAAAACGCCACCGCGGCCCAGGCTCGCCAGTCCTTTCGGGCCCGCAGCAGCACCATAAGCCCAAAGACCGCAACAAGGTCCACCGCGGTAAGGCGCACGAGCCCGGCCACAAAGATATACGCCGCGGCGGCCCACCAGCGCTCGCCCACCAGCGCCACCACCGCCCAGATAGCCAGTGCCCCGAAAAGCGCCTCGGTATACGGCATAGAAAACACGATGGACATCGGCGCGCTGGTTACCACTACGGCGCTGAGCACCTGGGCCCACTTCCCCATGCCCATCTGCGCGGCCAGGGCCATCACCCCGGCGGCCAGCGCAATGCTAAAGAGCACGTTAAGCGCAATAGCGGTGCCGGCCTCGCCGGTTCCCAGGATGCCGCTTACCGCGCGCACCAGGAAGGGAAAGCCCGGGAAGAAGGCCATGGTCGTCTCATGGACCGGCCCATCCGTTGAGATATCCGCACCGAAGTAACCGCCGCGGGCGATTTCTACGTAGTGCTTGGCGTCCCACTTATTAAGCAGTCCCCAGAGCTTATCGTCCTGCACGGCGGCCACCGCCGCGAGCACGCCCACGCGCACTGCGGCTCCGATGAGCGCAACGAGCGCAGCAGGCGCCCACAAGTAGCGCAGTAAGGACGACGAGTTGGACACGGCATTGCGGGCGGTAGACACGAAAGGCATAGTACCGCACCGCCGTCGCGTCTCATTGAATGAAATCTCTTGCCACATAGTGAGAGAGCCTGTAGTGTGACCGATATGGCACAGCGGATTGACCTACTCCTTATCTGCCGCGGCGGGATTTCGGCCTAAATACTGGCCAGCGCCCCGTCGCGGAGTCCGGCTACCCAAGCCCAGCTGGCCGTCTCCCCATAGACACCACAGACAAGGAAACCGCACCACCATGTCCCCCACTGACTCTTTCATCAGCGCCCCTCGCGATATCACCACCCCGAACGGCCCACGCCGCGAAGGACAGCCCGCATGGAATAAGCAGCGCGGCTCCGCCATGCCCCACGAGCGCTACCAACCCTTCGCCCTCGAGGTGGAAGACATCGACCTGGCGGACCGCACGTGGCCCAGCAAGAAGATCACGAACGCCCCACAGTGGTGCGCGGTGGATCTGCGCGATGGCAACCAAGCGCTGATTGATCCCATGAGCCCAGAGCGCAAACACCGCATGTTCGACCTGCTGGTCAAGATGGGCTACAAGGAAATCGAGGTCGGCTTCCCGTCCGCCTCCCAAACGGATTTCAACTTCGTCCGCGAAATCATCGAGGGCAATAAGATTCCCGATGACGTCACCATCCAGGTGCTAGTCCAAGCGCGCGAACGCCTCATCCGCCGCACCTTTGAGGCCTGCGAGGGCGCCAAGAACGTCATCGTGCACTTCTATAACTCCACCTCGAAGCTGCAGCGCCGTGTGGTCTTCCGCAAGGACAAGCCCGCCATCAAGAAGCTGGCTACCGACGCCGCCGCACTCATCAAATCCATCGCCGCGGACTACCCAGACACCACGTGGCGCTGGGAGTACTCCCCCGAATCCTTCACCGGCACCGAGCTGGACTTCGCCCGCGAGGTCTGCGATGAAGTAGTAGAGATCATGGATCCCTCCCCGGATAACCCCATGATCATCAACCTGCCGTCCACCGTGGAGATGATCTCGCCCAATATCTACGCCGATTCCATCGAGTGGATGCACCGCAACCTGGCCCGCCGCGAGGACATCGTGCTCTCGCTGCACCCGCACAATGACCGCGGCGAGGGAATCGCCGCCGCCGAGCTGGGCTTTATGGCCGGCGCGGACCGCATCGAGGGCTGCCTGTTTGGCAACGGCGAGCGCACCGGCAACGTCGATCTCGTCACTTTGGGCCTGAACATGCTCACCCAGGGCGTGGACCCGCAGATCGATTTTTCTGATCTGCCGCAGATTCGCGAAACCGTTGAATACTGCAACCAGCTGCGCGTGCCGGAGCGCCACCCCTATGGCGGCGAGTTGGTCTTTACCGCCTTTTCCGGTTCCCACCAAGACGCCATCAACAAGGGCTTGGATGCGCTGGCAACCACCATCCGCCCCGGCACGAACAATACCGAGGTCTCGTGGGAAGAACTGCGCGCAGCCATCTGGGAGGTTCCCTACCTGCCTATCGATCCGAAGGACGTGGGCCGCGACTACCAGGCGGTCATCCGCGTCAACTCCCAGTCCGGCAAGGGCGGCGTTGCCTACATCATGAAGACCGACCACGGCATCAATATGCCGCGCGCCATGCAAGCGGAATTTTCCACCGTGGTGCAAGAAATCACCGACTCCGAGGGCGGCGAGGTCAATTCCAAGAATATGTGGGACATCTTCGCCACCGAATTCCTTGATCGCGAGACCCCGCTGGCTGTGGAGGCCTTCCACATGGACAACTCCCCGGCCGCTGACGGTGACGTCGCCGTGACCGCCACGGTTGCCTTCCGCGGGGAAAAATCCACCGTCTCCGGCACCGGCAACGGCCCCATCGCGGCGTATGCCAACGCGCTGGAATCCCTGGGCATCGACTTCGAGGTCATGGAATACTCCCAGCAGTCCCGCTCCGCCGGCGACGACGCTGAGGCCGCCTGTTATATCGCCGCCGACGTCAACCAGAACAAGGTCTGGGGAGCAGGCATCGCCGGATCCACCACGCGGGCTTCCATCAACGCGATTAACTCCGCCGTCAACCGCGCCTTGGCCTAAGCCCAGCCGCCGGTGCTACACACCAGCGCCGCGCCCCGGCGTGGTAGAAGGGTGGGTATGCCTTCTTCTACCTACCTCATTCCGCACCGCGGCTTGGGCGCCGTGCAGGCCCTGCCCATCTATGGTGCGCAGACGAAGGAAAACCAGGAATTCACCGTCACCTTGGCGCCCCGCCAGGACGGTGGCCTGGAGGTGCGCACCGACTCCCCCATCGGGCACATCACCAGCGCAGACCGCGCCGAATACCCCGAGATAGATCTGCTCTTTCGCGCCGGGCTCACCCCTGCGGCCACCGCCGCGCCGCAGCCCGATGGATCCCTATCCCTGCTGTTGCCTCGGCCGGGCCTCTGCCTGCCGGCCAATAACCCGCCAGCCGGCCCGTGGACGATGCTGGGCTATGCCCCGCCCATCAACATCACCGACCTGCCCGCGGATTTGGATATCCCCGCCCACGCCCGCATGCACGTATTGGTGACGCTTTCACCCAGCACCACCGGCTCCGGCGCCGATGCTTATTTGGGCCCGCAGTGGGTGGGGCGGCTGGAAGGGGTGGACGTCGCCAAGCAGGGCATAACCCTAGCCCACGCCTACCATGCGCCGCGCAGCACTGGCCGGGTGCTCAGCATCTATGCGGGAGCGCCGCTGCCGGATTCAAAGGAAGCCTCGCTTGCCGACGCCACCCCTACCTCCCCCGCCGCCACCGAAACCTTCGAAACCACGAGCTTCCGCGCCGTCAACGTCGATGACTCCGCACCGCGCCGTCAGTGGCGGCCTGCCCTCATTGCCCTACTGATGATTGCAGCGCTTATCGCCGTACTTATTTTCATCCTGTAGAAACTTTTGCTCAGGACAACGCCCCTTATTCACCGGCAGGGGAAATTGGAAATGGCCCAAGTCAACGCCTAAAATGCAGTGTTACTATTCCCCCGTATCGAAAGACCCCAATGACTTCGCTGGATTCCGCCACCTACGTGGTCCCCGACCACGGTTTTGGCGTGATCCATAATCTGCCCGTCGGGGATGTTCCGCCAGAAGTTTTCAGCGAATTGCTCGAGTCCACCGCCGCGGAAGGCGGTTACTTCTCCGCGGAGCTCGGTCCCCGCACCGCCCAGGAAGGCTTCGCGGTGTGGATCGGCGATTCTCTCCTTGGCCGCCTCAGCGCCGCTGACTCCCAGGCCTACGCCCTCTTTGACTGGATTCTCAGCGCCGGCCTACGCCCGCACACCACCGCCCATGTGAGCATGACGGACGCCTCCGGCAAAGAATGGCCCACGCTCAACCTGCTCCTGCCGGCACCGCACCTGTGCATCCCCGCCAATAACCCGCCGGCGCAGCGCTGGACCATGCTGCCCGGCGAGACCACCGCCACGATGACGGAATTTTCCAAGGACGTCACCGGCTTTCCGCAAACCGACGAGCACTATCTCGTCTCTTTGCACACCCGCGGTTTCCTGCGTCGAAATACCGTTGATGTCTATGTCAATAGCACCTTCTTAGGCTCCCTCCCGCGAGACGCCGCCCGCGAGATTGCCCCCGCCGTCCTCGACTGCACCAAGACCGGCCGCCTCGCCATTGCCCACGGCTACTTCCACTACAACGCCGATGACCGCCCCGCGCTGACCATCTACGCGCACAACGCCGCCAATAAGCACCACGCCGGCCTAGTTTTGGGCGTTGTCGCCGGTGGTGCCGCCGTCATGTCCGCAGCCACCGCAGCCCGCGCACAGGCCGCATCCGCTGTTCCCGGCGGCACTACTGCCGGTGCCACCACCGCCGGCGCTTCCGCAACCAGCGGTTTCAGTGTCACCTCTGCAGCCGGTGCTGCTGGCGCTTCCGGTGCCGTGACCTCGAACCTGCTGGCCGCAGCCGGCGTCGCCGTGCTCGTTGGTGGCGGTGCCACCGTGGCCACCAACCTACTGAGCGACGACGAAGCCCTTTCGGACTCCAACGCGCATTCCACCGCTCCTGCTCCGAAAGGCAACCATTCTTCCCACTTCGACGGCAATGGCCCCAAGCGCCCCGCGCACCCCGCCACGCCGCGCATCTACGATGCCGACCCCACCAGCGGTACCTCGGCTCCGCCCCCGCTTGCCGACGCCCCCTCCTCTCCAACACCGCACCGCCCCACCTTCACTTCGCAGACCACGAAAAAGCCCAGCGCGACGCACTCTCCCCACGCTGACCGTGCCCAGACCCACGCCCCTGCCTCCGACAACCGACGTGGCCACCACAGCGAACCCCGCGGCGGCCACCACGGCGAGGATTCCCAGTCAATTTCCCGCGCCGCCTCCGCCGCGGCTTCTGCCGCCATGGCCGCAGCCAATGACGTCGCCTCGGCCCCGGCCCCAGCCCCAGCACCGTCTCAGACCACGCCTGCCGCGACGCCATCCTCCAGCTCAGAACCCGCACCCCAGGTAGCGGCGGCCAAGACGCCGACCGCAACCTCCTCGTCCTCCCAGTCTGCAGAGCCTTCCCAGACCACGGAGTCTACGAAGAGCACGACATCTGCGGAGCCGTCCTCTGCGGCATCCTCGCCTGCCAAGCCGTCCGATCTGCCGACCTCAAGCACATCTACCTCGGAAAAGACAACTTCCGAGAAAACGACGACTGAAACCACCACCGCAGCCTCGACGGAAAAGCAGACCGCAGAGCCTTCCAGCTCCGCCACCAGTTCTGCCACGAGCGAGCCAACGTCTGAGCCGACCCAGGCTGCAGACTCGTCTACGTCTACCTCTGCGTCCTCTACGTCCACTTCGGCACAGCCCGAGCCCGAATCTTCAGAGCCTGCGTCCTCGGATTCAAAGCCCTCGGAGTCGACCGCACCTACGACGACGTCTCCGTTGCTGACCTCGGAGTCCGAGCCCGAGCCTAAGCCGGCGCCGGTTACCACCGCGCCAAGCACCACTATCGCAGGTTCCGAGCTCGAGCCGACGCCAGAGCCGGAGACTACTGCTCCTACGACGACGATCCCTGGCTCAGAAATCGACCCCACCCCCGAACCAGAGATCCCTGTAGAGCTCGAACCGGCGCTGCCTATGCCGTACCGCAGCGCACCGGATGGACCGGAGATGCCGCTGGTACCGTCCGAGCCGGAAGAGCCGGAAGAACCGGAGAAACCGGCAGAACCGGCAGAGCCCGCAGAGCCGGAGGAACCGGGGCGACCTGAGGAGCCCGAGGAGCCAACGACTCCGCCGAAGGTCATTGTCATCGTCGTCGAAAATTAAGCGGCGCGTCCTGTCCCCCTGCACGAAATGCGGGATACTACACTGAGTTTAATGAACAACACACCTGGCCCCTCCCCGCAGCACACGCCGGCGTCGGCCCCAGCGCCGTCGCCCGCGACGGTGGCTTCGCGCCACGCGGCCAGGTCCACAGCACCCAAACCGGGCGCAGAACAGCGACGCACTCGGCCGCGCCGCGCGGTGCGACCGTCCGGCGAACCAGACGCCGCAAAACCCAAGCCAAAACCGAAGCCGAAGCCGCACCCACCAGCCCATCACGAGCGACCTGCCGCGCCGGAGGCAGCTAACAAGAAGCCGCAGCAGCCGCAGCAGGCCGAATCATCCACCGATGCGGCCGACTACCCCTACGTGGCGCTGACCCTACAGACCACCGGCATCCACCCCAGCACCGGGCGCATCGTGACTATCGACGCCGTTGCTTTCAACGACGCCGGCGAACACGGCCAGCTCTTCCACGCCGTCCTCAAGCCCGATATCGACGCCGGACCGCGCCACCTCCACGGGCTGAGCACCACCGATATTGAGCAGGCACCAGCTTTTGGCAAGATCCTTAAATCGCTGGACAAGCTTATCGACGGCCGCACGCTCATCGTCCACGATCTCCCCTATACCTGGGGATTTATCGTTGCCGAGGCCCGCCGCGCCATGATGGCCGCCGCGCGCCAAAACCGGGCGCGCAACCGCGGCCGCAACAAGGGCCGCCGGCGCCGCCAAAAGGTCGGACACGTCCCCACGCCGGTGCGCATTATCGATACCTTGGCCACCTCCTATGCGCAGCAGGTGCGGTCGAATGATGTGCGGTTGGGGGGCGTCGCCAAGCAGAGCGGCCTGGACGCCACGCCGAAAGCCTCGGTGGAGCGCGCCGGCCGGCCCGAGCCAGAAACCTCCCGCGAGCAAACCGGGCTGCTCATCGCGCTCTACCGCCAGCAAGAAGGCGGCACGGTGCGCAGCTATGCGCCGGATGACGTGCGCGCCGATCGCTTCGGCCTGCAACGCTCCCACGTGCGCGTCGACGCCGCCGAGGCCCCCGTCCAGCACCACAACCCCGGCAAATACGAGCCAGGTAAGGAGCTGCGCCGCGGCATGGAAATCGTGGTCGCACCGGAAATCCTCGAGGACCCAGACACCATCATCGCCGCGCTCATGCGCGAAGAGCTCAACTATTCCGAGAAGCTTACCCGCGAATCCTCGCTGGTGGTCTGCAATGTCACCACGGACTTGGTGGGCAAACCCATGCACGCCCACCGCAAGGGCATCCCGCTGATGTCGGACGCCGCGTTTCTTGACGCCCTCACGCGCATCGAAGACGCCGAGCCCGAACCCGAATCCGCTAAACCAGCGCCGCGGGCCCACCGCTCGTCTCAGAGCAACAAAAAAGGCGGCGGCAAGAACAACAAGCGGCGCCGGCGCCGCGGCGGCCGCGGAGGTCGCGGCAGGGGCCGACGAAATTCTGGCGGCTCGGCGGGGAAAAAGAACGACTAGGCCGCCCGCCCGACTACCCTAGGGGACATGAGTTTTAGAGTCCCGGGTGCGTTGAAGAAGTTGCGCACCACCACCGCCACTACCGCCGCGAAGCTGGCCACCACCGCTTCCCGCGCCACCGGCCGTGGCGCCGGCGGCATGATCGGTGGTCTAATCGCCAATGCCATTGACCCTTCCATCATGACCAACCTGGGTGGTGGGCGCCCAGCCGTGCTGGTTACCGGCACCAACGGCAAGTCCACCACCACCCGCATGTTGGCCGCCGCGGTCCGCGCCGAGCACACCGTAGCCACCAACGACGGCGGCGACAACATGGACGCCGGCATCATCTCCGCGCTCATGGCCGGCAAAGACGCCTCGCACCTGGTCCTCGAGGTGGACGAGCTCCACGTGCCCCACGTAGCCGATAACCTCAACCCGCAGGCCCTAGTCCTGCTCAACCTCACCCGCGACCAGCTGGACCGCGTGGGCGAAATCAACAAGATTGAGCGCGCCCTGCGCGGCGCCGTGGAGGCTCACCCAGACATGCTCGTCATCGCCAATTGCGACGACGTGCTCATGACCTCCGTGGCCTATGACGCCAAGAATGTCATCTGGGTCTCGGCCGGCGCCGGCTGGCTCGGCGATTCCGTCACCTGCCCCCGCACCGGCGGGCACGTCGTGCGCACCGAGGATGACTGGTACGCCGTTAAGCCGCTTGCCGACGGCCGCGAATTCCGCCGGCCGCAGCCTACCTGGGGCGTCGATAAGCGGGGCATTATCACCCCCACCGCCAAGCGCCCGCTGAACCTGGCGCTGCCCGGCCGCGCGAACCGCGGCAACGCCGCCCAGGCCATCGCCGCGGCCGTGCAGGGCTTCGGCGTGGACCTCGATAAGGCCATTGCGGCCGCCGAGGGCATCGACGATGTCGCCGGCCGCTACTCCACCATCCACTGGAAGGGCCGCGAAATTCGCCTGCTGCTGGCCAAGAACCCGGCCGGCTGGCAGGAAGCGCTATCCATGGTGGATCGCAGCGCCGATGGCCTGGTCATCGCCACCAACGGCCAGGTGGCCGATGGCATCGACATGTCCTGGCTCTGGGACGTGAAATTCGAAGGCTTCAATGGCTTAAGCGTCAAGGCCGCCGGCGAGCGCGGCACCGACCTGGCCGTGCGCCTGGTCTACGCCGATATCTCCCACGAGCTCATCCCGGACCCAATGGACGCGCTCGCCGCCTGCCCGGAGGGCCGCATCGAGGTCCTCGCCAACTACACCGCCTTCCGCGATTTGAAGAAGGCGCTTTCCAAGGAGGCCACCAATGCTTAATATCGGCCTAGTGCTTCCCGACGTCCTCGGTACCTACGGCGACGACGGCAACGCCCTCGTCCTGCGCCAGCGCGCCCGCATGCGCGGCTTCGAGGCGGAGATTCACCCCATCCGCTTGGGCGAGCCCGTGCCCGAGACGCTGGATATCTACACCCTCGGCGGCGGCGAAGATACCGCGCAGATCCTGGCTGCGGACCACCTGATTTCCGATGGCGGCCTTACCCGCGCCGCTAACGCCGGCCGCCCCATCTTCGCCATTTGCGCCGGCCTGCAAGTCCTCGGCGAATCCTTCCGCGCCTCCGGCCGCATCGTCGACGGCGTCGGGCTACTCGACGCCACCACGGCTGGCATGCAGGACCGCGCCATCGGCGAGGTAGCCTCCGAGCCCACCCGCGCCGGTGTCACCGCGGACCTCACCGAGCCGCTGACCGGTTTTGAAAACCACCTAGGCGCCACCATCCTCGGCCCCTCCGCGCAGCCGCTCGGCACGCTCACCCGCGGCAATGGCAATGCCGACCAAGCCGCCACCGCCGATCTCAGCGACGGCTCCGCCCAGCGCACCTACGAAGGCGCCGTCCAAGGCAGCGTCATCGCCACCTATATGCACGGCCCGGCGCTGGCCCGAAACCCGCAGCTGGCGGATCTCCTCCTCGCCCAGGCCATGGGCGTGGCCCTCGCGGACCTCGAGCCGATTGAGATTCCGGCCGTCGACCGCCTGCGCGTCGAACGTTTCAACGCCTCCGAGCCCCCGCGCTCCCAAAGATAGGCTCAAACCTGTGGATAACTTCGCCCGGCGGCCGCGAAACCCCCGAGTTATCCACAGGCTCGGCCGCTTCCCCTTGTAGCGGCTTGCCCCCGCCCATAGGCTGCGGGGCATGACGTTATTGGAGCAGCTGGGCGACATCGCTAAGCGCGGCGTGGAACTTCTCGAAGAGGCCCACGCCGCCTCCAGCCTGCCCCTGCCCGCGGACCAAGCGCGCACCGTGCGCCGCACCGCCGCGGCCTTCCTCTCGCCCACCAGCCACTCGCGCTACCAATCCCGCGCCCTGGCCGCCGCGCGCCGCAACCAACACAGCCTGGAGACCCTCGCGCTCATCGCCCGCCGCTCGCGCGGCATTTCTGACCCCACCAAGCGCTGGCAATTCCGCGAGAAGCTATGCGCCACTGCCGGCACCACCGCGCAAGTCTCGCGCGCGGCGACCCGGCTGCTGCGCGAAATCAACCCGCCGCCCGAGCGCGAAGACGGCGGCCGCCGCATCATGCACGGCGAGAAAACTACCCTGAGTTTCACCGGCCCCGCCGCGCAGATGGCCGATATCTGGGCCGCCGCCAAATCCGACCCGCTGGCCTGGCTCACCGGTTCCCGCGCCGCCGCGCCCGCGACCGTGACCACCAATGTCATCATCGAGCTGCCGGATTACCTGAAAATCCTGGCCGGCGACGGCGACGACATCCGCCTCGCCATGACCAACGGCGCGACCATCACCGGCGCCGAACTCGTCCGCCGCACCCTAGCCGGCGCCGGCCTTTTCACGCTCATCCACCCCGAACGCGGCCCGGTCAACCTCTACCGCACCCGGCAGGCCTCCGCGAAGCAGCGCCGCATGCTCGAGGCTGAAGGCGCCCGCTGCGCCTGGCCCGCTTGCCGACGCCCCGCCTCCGAATGCCAAGCCCACCACCTCCTCGAATACTCCCGCGGCGGCCTCACCCACCCCGAAAACATGACGCTGCTGTGCCCGTATCACAACTCCATCAACGGGCTGCCGGGCCGCGGCCGCATGGCCCGCGTCAACGGCCGAATCGCCTGGCTTCCGCCCGCCAGCCGGCACAACGCTTCGCCTAGCAGCCCGCATAGCAGCATGCATAGCGGCCACAGCGGTATACACAGCAACGCGGAGAGCGGGGTGGCCAGCAGAGCGCACGGCCCGCCGGTATTCACCGGCCGCGCGCGAACCGGGCCCACGGCCGCCGTCCCCTAGCCCGCGCTTGCGGATTCCCCGCGTTAAATGGTCAGGCGGCCAGAAAGCGCGCGGGACAAGGTGAGTTCGTCCACGAACTCCAGATCGCCTCCGAGCGGCATGCCGGAGGCCAATCTGGTGATCTTCAAATCAGGGAAGTCGCGCAGCAACCGCACCAGGTATGCGGCGGTGGCCTCGCCCTCCGTATTGGGGTCGGTGGCGAGGATGACTTCGTGGATGGTGGGGGTGGCGTCGTAAAGCGGGGCTTCAGGGGTGGAATCCGCCAGCTCGCGGTCGGGCAGCACACCACCCAGGCGCTGCAGCAGCGTGGAAATATTCAAATCGCGCGGGCCCACATTCGCTAGCGGATCCAGCGCGCCACCCAAGACGTGGTAGCGGCCCTCATACTCTCCGGTGCGCTCGATGACCTGGATATCCTTCGGCTCTTCCACCACGCATATGGTCGAGGCGTCGCGCTGCGAATTAATGCAGATGCGGCAGACATCCTCGCGGGAAATATTGCAGCAGATGCGGCAGAAGGTCACGCCGTCGCGCACCGCGCCCAGCGCGTTCTGCAGCCGCTCGATGTCCTCGGGCTCCATGTGCAAAACGTGAAACGCGATGCGCTGCGCCGACTTCGGGCCGATGCCCGGCAGGCGCGAAAACTCGTCGATGAGGTCTTGCAGAGGTCCTTCAAACATCAATTACTCCCAAAATCAGCAAAAGGCCGCGGCCCCAACGCGGGGCAACGGCCTTTTATCGTATCGCGCGGACTACTGGTTGCCGCCGAAGACATCCTCAAAAGACGGGCCACCCTGGCCTCCCATGCCCTGGGACAGCGGGCCGATCTTCTCCTGTGCCAGGCGGCCGGCCGCAGCGTGGGCCTCCTTGAACGCGCCCATGACCAGGTCCTGCAGGGTGTCGACGTCCTCTGGGTCCACGACGGACTTATCGATCTGCAGGTCCACGAGCTCGGCGCCGCCGGTCATGGTCACCTTAACCAGGCCGTTGCCTGCCTGGCCCTCGACGTTGGTGGCGAGGATTTCTTCCTGCGCCTTCTGCAGGTCTGCCTGCACCTGCGCGGCCTGCGCGATGAGGTCGTTCATGTCATTTGCCTGCTGCATTGGGTCTTGGTCAGCCATGTCGTTTCCTTTCTAATTCAACTGTAAATTTCGCTACCGCCCGAGTGTACCCTGCTTGCCGATTAGGCACGCCGGGCGCCCAGCTCGCGCTCCAGCAGCTCCATAGCTACCTCGGTAGCGCTGCGATGATCCATCTCGCCGGTCGACTGCGCGGCCTCCATCATGTCGCGCTCTTCGTCGTCGCGGGTGTAGGCCGGCGGCTCCTCGGGCGGAGCGGCAAAGTCCGGCTCAGGCTCGGGCGGCAGCGGCACGCCGTTACTAAACTGCGATTCATCGCGTTGCTTGGCAGCCTGCGTCGCCCGTGCGATGCGTGAGCGCCACCCGGGGACGCTTTCCGGTTTACTCTCCGCCTCCTGGTCGTCGGCCGGCTCGCGCGCCGGCTGATTCGGCGTCCACGCTTCCTTGCGCTGCGGCGGCCGCGGGGCATCGAAACCGGCGGTCTTCGGGTCGGTGCCCACCACACAGGTCACGGCCACATCGCGCTGGAACTCCTCCTTGAGCACCTCCACGATGACGGCGTTATTGGCGGGCGCGTTGATGCGCTCGGCCAGCGCGCCGGTGGTGTGCCCCAGCGTCAGGGTGCCATCGCGGAAGCCAAGCACGCGGGCTTCAGCCAGCATGATTTCGGCCACCTTATTCCGCTTTCCGACGCTCCCCCTCAACGCCACCCATTTCTCCCTCACGGCCTCTGCGAAGTCACCCGCCGGCTCCTCCGCCGCTTGCGGCTGCGCCATTTCCGACGCCTTCTCTGCGCCAGACTCCGCCCCAGATTCCGGCTTGGTTTCCTGGACAGATTCCTCTGCACGGGCCGGCACGGGCTTCTCCAGTGGCTCGCGCTGCTCCTCCTGGGCCGGCCTTGAGTGCGGTGCCTCGCTCTGTGCTGGCTGCGCCGGCTGCGCCGATTGCTGCTCGGGCACGTCCGCTTGCGGGATTTGCCGCTCACGCTGCCACGGGTCTCCAGCCTCTTGCTGTTGCGGTTGCGGCTGCGACTCTTGGTTCTGAGGCTTCTGCGTGCGTTGCGCCTCGGCGGCCGCCGGCTGCTCGGGTTGCGCCTTCGGTTGCGATTCCGGTTGGGACGGGGCCTGCGGCTGCGGCTGCGGCTGAGCGGCCGGTGCTGAGGTTGGAGCAGAAGACGGGGCAGAAGCCTGCTGCTCCTGGGACTTGGCGCGGCGGCGAGCGATGATGGCAGCAGCGGCGGACTGGGGGTCTTGAGCACTGGCGACGGCAGAGTTGGCCGCGGGAGCACCGCCCGGGGTCGCAGGGCCAGCCGGCGCGGGCGAGACCGCGGCAGCATTGGCAGCGGGGGCGGGGGCGGGAGCCGCTGCGGGTGCCGGCGCGGCAGCAGCGGGGCCGGTGGACCCGATAAGCAGATGCGCGCACATGATTTCCAGCAGCAGGCGCGGTGAAGTCGCACCGGTGAGGTCGCTGATGCGGTCGTTGACCGTGGAGGCCAGGTAAGTCAGCTGCGGGCCGGAAAAGCGCTGCGCCTGGGCGGTGAGCACGGAGGCGCGGTCGGTGGGCGCGGAGACGAGGCCGGCCTCGATGGCGCCGGGCACGGCCTGCAGAATCATCAAATCGCGCAAACGGTCGAGCAAATCGACGGCGAAGCGGCGCGGATCGTGGCCGGCCTCGATGACGTGGTCGACCATCGCGAAGAGGCCGGGTTTGTCTTGGTTGGCGAGGGTTTCGATGGCGTCGTCAAGCAGCGAGACATCGGTGACGCCCAACAGCGGCCGGGCAAGGTCATAGGTCAGGCCATCGGGCCCGGCGCCGGCTAGCAGCTGGTCCAGCAGAGACAAAGTATCGCGCGGGGAACCGCCGCCCGCCTCAATGACCATGGGGTACACGGCGTCCTCGACCTGTACGCCCTCAGCCGCAACGGTGCGCTGCAGCAGGCCCTTCATGGCCGGCGGGGTCAGCAGGCGGAAGGGATAGTGGTGGGTACGCGAGCGAATGGTGCCGATGATTTTCTCCGGCTCCGTGGTCGCGAAGATGAAAATGACGTGCTCGGGCGGCTCCTCCACCACCTTGAGCAGCGCGTTCGCACCGGAGGGCGAAATCATATGCGCCTCGTCAATAATGAAGATGCGGTAGCGCGATTCGGCCGGCGCGTAGTAGGCGCGGTCGCGCAGCTCGCGCATGTCCTCCACGCCGTTGTGCGAGGCGGCGTCGAGCTCCGTCACGTCCAGGTTGCCGGGACCGCCGGGGGCGAGGGAGACGCAGGAATCGCACTTGCCACACGGCGTCGAGGTCGGCCCGTGCTCGCAGTTGAGCGAGCGGGCCATAATCCGCGCCGAGGAGGTCTTGCCGCAGCCGCGCGGGCCGGAAAAGAGGTAGGCGTGGTTGATGCGCCCTGCATCAAGGGCGGCGGATAGCGGCGTGGTGACCTGCTCTTGGCCCACGACCTCCGCGAACGTTGCTGGACGATATTTCCGGTATAAAGCCACGGTTAGCCAGTTTACCGGCTAACCCTCGCGCGACCAGTCCAGCAGGTCAATGCCCTGCTCGGCCACCGCCTCCTGCAGCTTGCCGACGCCCTCTTCTACCCCAAACGCATATTCCGAATCCGTCAGCATGACTAGCTGCAAGATGAGGGTCAGGCGGC
Source organism: Corynebacterium sp. ACRPJ (assembly GCF_022347345.1). Taxonomy (NCBI): domain Bacteria; kingdom Bacillati; phylum Actinomycetota; class Actinomycetes; order Mycobacteriales; family Corynebacteriaceae; genus Corynebacterium; species Corynebacterium sp. ACRPJ. The sequence continues at coordinate 16,257 of NZ_JAKRNC010000016.1, read as the reverse complement.
CCTCCTCCCGAAACTGCGGGGTCTGCCCGCCCCACAGGTACGGCGCGATGAACAGGCCGTGGTGCACGGTGACGTCAGGGACATCGAGGATGGACGGCAGCATCACGCCCGGCTGCGCCGGCAGCAGGCCGCCGGCCTTTTCAAAGGTGTCAGCCGCGGCGTTGATGGCGGCGGCCACCTCGGGCTGCCCGGTGCGCGCCACCGTGAGCAGCTCGCAGCGCACATCGGTGCCGTCGTCCTGGTTTTGAAGGCCGGTGTCGGTGGTGTTGAAGGTGGTGGTGAGGGCGAGCGATTGGGCGTCGGCAAGCGAGGCAAGGCCCAGCCGGCGCTTATCGACGTAGCGGAACTCCAGCGGCGCCGGGATAAGCTCGCTCAGCCACAGGGCAGACTCGTCGGCGTTGATTTTAGGCCCCCAGCTTCTCCACGGCGGCGAGCAGGACGCAGGTGGCGACGCCGTCCATCGCGGCCTCGACCTCTTCCTGCGGCGGCAGGGTTGGGGCGAGGCGGATATTGCGGTCATTGTCGTCCTGGCCATAAGGGTAGGCGGATCCGGCCTGGGTGAGCAGGATGCCGGCATCGCGCGCCAGCTCCCAGACGCGGTTGGCGGTGCCGTCGACGACGTCGAGGGAGATGAAGTAGCCGCCCTTCGGGTTGGTCCACTGCGCCACCTCATACTCGCCAAGGCGCTTTTCTAGGATGCGCAGCACGGCATCGAACTTGGGCTTAATCAGCGCTGCGTGGCGGCGCATCACCGCGCGCACGCCCTCGGCAGAGCCGAAGAACTCGTGGTGCGCCAGCTGGTTAATCTTATTGGGGCCGATGCCGCGGATGCCCGCGTGCTCCAGGTACCACTCGAGGTTGTCCTCCGAGGTGCCGAAGAAGCCCACGCCCGCGCCCGCGAAGGTGATCTTCGAGGTCGAAGACATAGCCCAGAAGCGGTTCGGGTGGCCTTCCTCCGCAGCGATATCCAGAATCGGCAGGATTTCCGGGAAGTCCTCGGTCAGGGTGTGCACCGCGTAGGCGTTATCCCACACGATGCGGAAATCCGGCGCGCCGGCCTCCATGCGGGCGAGGCGGCGGGCCTTGTCTTCAGAAATCACGGCGCCGGTGGGGTTAGCGAACATCGGCACTACCCACATGCCCTTGACTGCCGGATCCGCTACCAGCTTTTCGACGGCCTCTACATCCGGCCCGTCCTCCTCCATTGGCACTGTAACCAGCTCGAAGCCGAACTGCTCCGTGATGGCAAAGTGACGGTCGTAGCCCGGCACCGGGCAAATCCACTTGAGCTTTTCTTCCTTGCTCCACGGCTTCGCGGAATCATTGGTGCCGAAGAGAAACGCCCAAGAGATCAGGTCGAACATGATGTTCAGCGAGGACGAGTCTGCGGCCACGAGCAGCTCTGGGTCCATGTTGGTCAGCTTGCCCCAGATATCGCGCAGTTCTTTGATGCCCTTTTGGTTGCCGTAGTTACGCAGGTCGTTTCCGGCCGCATCGGTGTAATGGCCCGGGCCGGGCAGCGCCAGCAAATCATTGGAGAGGTCCAGCTGTGCCTTGGCCGGCTTTCCGCGGGTCAGGTCCAATTTCAGGCCCTTAGCCTTAAGGTCCTCGTAGTCCTTACGGACTTGGGCGGCGAGCTCCGCGAGTTCGGACGATTCCAAAGTAAGAAGCGACATGCGTATGTCTACCTTCCATGTATAGGGCGACTTTTAGCCCCCAATAGTAACGCACGCCATACAAAAAGGGGACCCCGCGCACCCGCCAGAGCCTCCTGACCCTTGCTGCATTCCTGCCCTGGGGGAGTTCAGAGGATGGACGCCACGCGGAATCCTGCCTCATACTCTAACGCCCGCGCGCCGGTTTAGCCAAATGAGCCTCCGGCCGCACGGGCCGCCACCGCCCGCAGGCGCGCGACCCAAGGACCATCCGACACAAAACCACTTTAGATCGCTGAAAATGGCCGCTGACCTGGCGATTGGTAAAATAATTGCCACGGCTGCTAATGTTTCTTCTCGGAGGATTCGACTAGCGGCCTATGTCACACGCCTGGAACGCGTGCGGGGTTCACGCCCCTCGTGGGTTCAAATCCCACATCCTCCGCCATTGTCATGAGTCGCGACATGTTTGACAGATGAGTCGCGACATCGTTAACAAACCGGCATTCCAGTTGCTTTTTGTTCTGGGGTGCCGGTTTCTTCGATCAGGCGGGCAGTGCCAGGGCGCATCGTTCCAAGCAGCAGTACCAAGACGCCGTAAGAACACCTACGCCTGACGGGCGGAGCCCTTTCCCTCTTGGGCTCTAGAAGGTGCCTTAGGCCCTGAATGGCCGCGCTCTATTTCGACGCCACCGGATTGGCGTACAGCTTTGACGATGGCCATATTGCGGTTAGGACTATTCATAGTGTCAAACATGTCCCGACTCACCAGTCAAGCATCACCCGACACGGTAAGGTAGCCCTAAGCGTCAAATATGTCGCGGCTGATCTGTCAAGCATCACGACGGTTCCCTCAGGCACAGACTGTCAAATATGTCATGAACTCAGACACCACATCCTCCGCCACAGGAAATCCCGGCTCCTGCTACACAGCATGGAGCCGGGATTTTTGTTGTATACGGGCGCGCGGCCGCGCTGGCCGCTAATCGATGACCGGTGGCTCATAGCCATCCGCCTTCAGCCACGCGACGTGCGGCGGCGTATTCATCCCCCACTCGGTGCGCGCCCAGAGGAAAGCCTGGGAGACCTCGGCCTCGGAATAGCCCCCATCGCGCAGGTATTGCCGGAAGCCATTCGGGCCTGGGTCCTTGATCCAGAGCCAGACGTAGTCGTCGAGGGAGTCGTCGGCAAGCAGGCCCTCCAACCCGGCCGGGACATATTCGCGCTCGGCGCGCACGCGGTCCGCTAGGTCCTGGTCGAGGAAGTCGTAGAGGTAATCCAGCGCGTCCTCAAGCTGCGCATAATCGAAGGGATCCATGCCGCCCAGCCTAGTGGCGCTTGGCGCCTAGAACCATGCGGTCAATCTCCTCGAGCACCTCGTCCACAATGGCCGGGTTATAAGCCCGATCGCCGCGCATGCGTAGCAGCTCCTCCTGCGCCGCCGCCAAAGCGGTCCGGCGGGCCTCCAGAGCCACGTGGCGGGCCTGCCAGGCGCGCTGCTTGCGGGAATCATCGGAAACATCCTCGCCATCGCCCAGCCGGTCCTCGAACCACTGAATCACGTTGGCGGAAATTTCGGGGTCGACCTTTTCGGCGTCGGCAGTAATGTGGCCGTCCGGCCGGAAGTGTGACAGGGCCTCGATGCTGGCCGCACGCGCGCGGCTCACCACGGCGGCGCGCATTTTATCGCTGGCAATCTGGGAGGCCTCCGTGAGGTCGAGGCGCTCCATCAGCCACGGCAGCAGCAGGCCGGGTACCACCATCGTGACCAGGAGAACGGTCAGCGCAATGACCGCCAGTTCGTGGTGGAAGCTGAACACGCCGGCTGGGATGGACAAAACCAGTGCCAAGGTGACGAGGCCGCGCATGCCGGACCACGTCATCAGCAGCACCTCCTGCAGGCGCAGCGGCGCCACGCGCGGGCGGCCGCGGGAGACGTTGATGCGGTAATAGATGTACATCCACACCAAGCGAACGACGAAGGCCACAAGGGACAAGATGACGCCCACCACCACGGAGTGCCATAGGTCCGAGCCCACCTCCCCGATAGCGGTATTGACCGTCAGGCCAATGAGTCCAAAGGCCACGCCGGTAAAGAGCAGCTCGATGGTCTCCCAGAAGGACTGGCCGGACAGGCGGTCTTCGGCCTGGATATCGGCACGGGAATTAAGCTCCACGGCCGCAATGACCACGGCGATAACGCCGGAGGCGCCGAGTTCCTCCGAGATGAGGTAGACCGCAAACGGCGTCACCCAGGTCAGTGCGTTGCGCGCGGTGACGTCGTGGACGTGGGTAATAAACAGCGCCACCAGCCGGCCGACGCCCCAGCCGAGGCCGCCCGCGACGAATGCGGAGTAGAAGAAGTTGAGCACGCCGCCGCCGAAGGAAAGCTCATCGCCTTGGGTCACGGCCGTCAGCGCAAGGTTGAAGGCGACGATGGAGGCGGCGTCGTTAAACAAGCCCTCAGTCTGCAAGGTGGTAATGATGCGGCGCGGGATGCCGGCGGGCTCGGCCACGGCGTCAACGGCGACGGGGTCCGGCGGGGCGATGGCCGCACCGATGAGGATGGCCGCGGCCAGGCTGATGCCGGGCAGGAAGGCGTAGGCCGTGAAGCCAACGGCCAGCGTGGTGGCGACCACCAGCAACACGGACAGGCTCAAGATGGTCACCCATTGCTCGCGGATAACACCCCACGAGGTGCGCCGGGCCAGCGCCCACAGCAGCGGCGGCAGGAAAATGGGCAGGATGAGCTCGGTGGGCGGCTCGAACTGGGGCAGGCCGGGCACAAAGACGGCGCAGGCGGTAATAATCGTCAGCAACGCCGGCCACGGCAGCCCAATCTTGTCACCGATGGCGACGACGAACACGGTCAGCAGCATGAGCCCAATGAGCACCAGAAGAACTTCCATGGGCTCAGATTTTACCCGCGCCAGATATAAGGCTCAGGGCTGAGTCGATCGGGCGCGAATTGCGCGAGCAGCTCCGCGGCACTGTGAGCTTCGTACCCCAGCGAGGCCGCCAGCTGCTTGACGACGTCCCCCTCCTCCCCCATCTCCCGCATGGTCACCGCCCCATCGCGCTTGGCCAAACGCTCGCCGGATGCATTGAGCACGAGCGGGACGTGGATATACTCCGGCGGTTCGATGCCGAGCAGCGAGGCGAGGTAGGCCTGGCGCGGCGCGGAGGAGAGCAGATCATCGCCGCGGACCACTTGGTCGATGCCTTGATAGGCATCGTCGACGACGACAGCCAAGTTATAGGCCCAGCCGGTGTCTTGGCCGCCGCGGCGCAGGATGAAGTCATCGACGTCGCCCGTATAGGTGCCGTGGAGGGCGTCGTGGATGGTGAATGTGGGGGCGTCGGCAAGCAGGCGAAGAGCAGGCTGGCGATTCTGGGCCGCAAGCTCGGCGCGCTTGGCCGCGCGCTGGTCTTCGGTGAGGTTGCGGCAGGTGCCCGGGTACTGGCCGGGAATGGCGTGCGGGGCGCGGGAGGCCTCACGGATATCCTTGCGGGAGCAATAGCACTCGTAAGTGGGCAGCTGGGCCAGGGCCTGCTCATAGGCGGCGTCGCGATCGTGCTGGTAGATGACCTCGCCGTCCCAGTCCAGCCCGAGCGCGCGCAGATCCGCGAGCTGGCGCTCGGCCGACTCCGGGGAAGAGCGCTGCTTATCGATGTCCTCCACGCGCACCACAAAGCGCCTGCCCGTGGACCGGGCGAAAAGCCACGCCAGAAGCGCCGTGCGGAGGTTGCCAAAGTGCAGATCGCCAGAGGGGCTTGGCGCGTAGCGGCCGGCGCCGGTGGTCGCGGAATTCATGCCCACAGTCTACGGGCTGGCACAATGGCGGGCATGGAAAAATCGAACGGCGCTGAGGTGCGCTTCATTCCCGTCCGCTCCACCCTCTACCCCTGGCTGGTCACCGTGTTTGTGGTGACCTTCCTGATTTCTAATATCAACGCCACCAAGGGCGTCCAGCTCGGCCCGCTGGTTACCGACGGCGCCTTCTTCCTCTTCCCGCTAGCCTATATCGTCGGCGATGTGCTCTCCGAGTGCTATGGCTTCAAGTCCACCCGGCGCGCGGTCTATATCGGCTTCGCGATGGCAATTCTGGCGGCCGTGTGTTTCTATATCGCCATCTGGCTGCCGGCGGCTGATTTCTACGAGGGCCAGGAGGCCTTCGCCGCCACGCTCGGCCTGATGCCGCAGATCCTGGCCGCCTCGCTGGCCGGCTACCTAGTGGGCCAGCTCCTCAACGCCTGGACGCTGACCGCCATGAAGAAGCGGTCCGGCGAAAAGGGCCTCTTCGCGCGCCTTATCGCCTCCACCGTGGTGGGCGAGTTCGGCGATACGCTACTCTTTTGCGCCATCGCCGCGCCGGTTATCGGCGTAGACACCGTGGGCGGGTTCATCAATTACGTCATCGTGGGCTTCGTATGGAAGACCCTGATGGAGGCCGTCATGCTGCCGGTGACGGCCGCGGTCATTAAGTGGGTGAAGAAGCGCGAGGACTATTTGCCGGCGTAATAGCGGCCGAGGAATTCATCGCGGTAGGCCTCGTAGTAGCCGCCGTCGATGGCGGCGCGGATATTATCCACCAGGCGGATCATGAACTCCACGTTGTGGATGGTGCACAGCGTGCCGGCGAGGAATTCCTTTGCCTTGAGCAGGTGGTGCAGGTAGGCCCGGGAGTAATTCTCGGATACGTAGCCGCCGAATTCCTCGTCGACGCCGGCAAAATCCCGCTTGAAGCGCGCATTGGTAAGGTTCATGCGGCCGTCAAGGGTGTAGACGCCGCCGCGGCGCGCCAGGCGGGTGGGCGCCACGCAGTCAAAGGTATCGGCGCCGGCCTCGACGGCGGTGAAGATATCGTCCGGCTCGGAGATGCCGAGCAGGTGGCGCGGCTTGTCCTCGGGTAGCTCATCGCAGACCCAGCCGACGATGGTGCCCAGGTTTTCCTTTTCCAGCGCGCCGCCGATGCCGAAGCCGCCGAAGCCGCGCTTGCCGTCCTCGCGGGCGGCGCGGTCGAGGTCGAGCAGGCCGCGGGTGGCTTGGCGGCGCAGATCCTCGTACTGCGCGCCTTGAACAACGCCCCACAGCGACTGCTTCGGGCGGTGGGCGCGCTCGCGGGTGAGGCGGTCGTGCTCGTCCAGGCAGCGCTTGGCCCAGCGGTGCGTGCGCGCGACAGATTCTTCCTGGTAGGTGCGCGTATCAACCAGCGTGGTCAGCTCGTCGAAGGCAAACATGATGTCTGCGCCCAGCCCGTGCTGGATCTGCATGGACTTCTCGGGGGTAAAGCGGTGCTTGGAGCCGTCGATGACGGATTTAAAATCCACGCCATCCTCGTCCACCTGCGCCATGCGTTCCTTTTTGGCAGCGCGGATGTCCTTATCGCTGAGATCCGCAATATCCATCGCAAGGACCTTTTTGAACCCCACGCCCAGGGACATGACCTGGAATCCGCCGGAATCGGTGTAGGTCGGGCCGTGCCAGTTTTCAAACTTGGCCACGCCGCCGGCCTCGTCCACGATGTCGTGGCCCGGCTGCAGGTAGAGGTGATACGCATTCGACAAGATGGCCTGCGCACCGGTAGAGCGAATTTGTTCCGGGGTCAGCGTCTTGACCGTGGCTTTGGTGGCCACCGGGATGAAGGCCGGGGTCTTAATATCACCGTGCGGGGTGTGGATGACACCGCTGCGGCCGTGCTTGCCGGGGCCTTCAGGCAGGCGCTTGCCGACGTCGAAGCTCAAGTCCATCTTTACTCTTCTTCCTTGTGTGCAGGGCTAGGGGTAGGGCTAGGGGTAGCGTGTTTAGCTTCCCATTCTTCTTCCAGGGCGGTGCCTTCGATATCCAGGGTGGGCAGAATCTTCTCCAACCACTTTGGCATCCACCACGTCGCGCGGCCCATGAGGAACATGGTGGCGGGGACGAGGGTCATGCGGATAAAGAAGGCGTCGAAAAGCACGCCGGCGGCCAAGGCAAAGCCGAAGATCTGGATGAAGGGCAGCGGCTGGTTAATAAAGGCCACGAAGACCGAAATCATAATGATGGCCGCGGCCGTCACCACGCGGGCGCCTTGGGTAAAGCCGGTGATGGTGGCCTCGTCGACGGCGTTATATCGCCCTCCGGTGCCCTCCGGGTGGCGCGAGATGTGCTCGCGCATGCGGGTGACCAGGAAGACCTGGTAGTCCATCGCGAGGCCGAAGGTCACGCCGATGAGGAAGATGGGCATGAAGGAAATCAGCGGGCCCGGCGCGGGAACCAGGTTCCACAGGCCTTCCTGCCAGACCAGAACGGTCAGGCCGAAGGCGCCGCCGACGGACAGCAAGAAGCCCAGGCCCGCAACCAGCGGCACCAGGATGGAGCGGAAGACCAACAGCAGTAGCACGATGGCCAGGCCTACGACGATGGCCAGGTACGGCGCCATGGCTTCCTCGAGGCGCTCGGTGATATCGAGCTGCACGGCGGTCAGGCCGGTCAAGCCGATGTCGGTACCGGTGGCGTCTTCAATCTCGCTGGTGGCCGAGCGCAGCGCGTGCGCAACGTTGACCGTCGCGGCATCCGTCGGCGCGGTGTCTGGGGTGACCATGATCTGCGCGGCGCGCTGGTCCTGGCTCAGGCCGACGATCTGCGCGTGCTTCACGCCGCCCAGCCCCTTGAGCTGGTCCGCGGTGTACAGGAAGGACGCGAGCGCGGCCTTATCCTCTGGCGAGGAATTGTCCGCAGCGTCTGCGGAGGTGTCTACTACCTCGGCGGCCGGGGCGATTTCCGGCTCGGCCTCGGCCGCGGGCTGGTCTTGCTCCGGCTGCGGCTGCTCAGGGGCTGCGTCCTCCGGCGCAACGTCCTGCGGCGCACCGTCCTCTGGTGCAGCGCCCTCGGGCGCGGCCTCCGCGTCTGGTGCAGTGTCCTCGGGGGCGGGGGCTGGTTCGGGCTGGGATTGGGCGTCGACAAGCGGGGCGAGGGCGCCGGCATCCGCGTTGACCGTGTGGGCATCGACCACGGCGAGGAAGGGGCCGTTGACGCCGGGGCCGAAGCCCTCGGACATGATGTCGGCGGCCTTGCGCTGGGTGGTATCGGGATTGGAGGTGGTATCGGCCGGAAGGGCGAGCTCCATGTGGAGCACCGGCGCGGTCATCGCGCCCAGGGAGAGCACAACCAACGCCATGGCCAGGCCGGGGACCTTCTGAACCAGGCGCACCCAGCGGTTGCCCATGGTGGGACCGCGGCGGCGCTTGCCCTTGCGGGTCGGGTTGCCGGCCACGCCGGGGATGCGGCCATTGAAGGCCTTATCGCCCAGCAGGCCAAGCATCGCGGGAATGAGCGTCAGCGAGACCAATACGGCGATGGCGACGGTGCCGGCGGCGGCCAAGCCCATGGCTGTCAGGAAGCCAATGCGTGCAATGAGGAGCGCGAAGAGCGCGGTAAAGACCGTCGCGCCGGCAAAGACCACGGAGGAGCCGGCGGTTCCCACCGCCATGCCTGCGGCATCGGGCCCGTCCATGCGGCGGCGCTCGGCGCGGTAGCGCGACAGGATAAACAGCGCGTAGTCAATGCCCACGGCAAGGCCAATCATGATGGCCAGGACCGGGGTCATATTATTGAGTTCAATCCAGTGGGTGGCAATGAACATGCCCAGCGCGCCTAGTCCCACGCCGATGACGGCGGACACCAAAGGCATACCCGAGGCCACCAGGGAGCCGAAGGTAAAGATGAGCACGATAAAGGCAACGCCGAGGCCGATGATCTCAGAGGTGGAATTGACCGCGATTTCATCGCCGAAGCCGGCACCATTGCCCTCTACCGTGAGGCCGCGGTCGCGGGCGATGTTCATTGCGTCGGTAACGGTGTCTTTGTCGGCCTGCTCCACGCTATAGGGCGACTCGGCGTCGAAATTGAAGGTGGTGTAGGCAATGGTCTCGTCATCATTGACCATGGCGAGGTTATCTGCGTCCGCGCGGGCGGATGCTTCCGGTAGCCCCATATCCGTGAACTGGTGGATGACCTGGTCCTGCAGGCGAGGAGAGACCTCGAGCGGGTTGCCAAAGCGCGTGGTATCGCCCATCTCCAGGTTGTCCTCGAGATAGGAGATGGTGGCGTCGATAGCCTCGCGGTTGGCGGGATCAGAAAGCTTCTGGCCGTCTGGGGCCTTGAAGACCACGTTGACCGAGGGCGAGTTGGCAGGGTTGCCGCCCTCTGGGAAGAGGTCCATGGTCTTGTAGGTGGCGTCGATGGACGGGGTTCCCTTGATGGAGAACTCGCTCGTCATCGGTTTCATCAGCAAGGCGGCGGCACCGCCGACGGCGGCGAGCAGCAGCAGCCATGCCACGATGACCTTCCACTTATGGAGGAAAGACCAGCGCCCAAGACGATAAAGCAGTTTAGCCACGGGTAGATGTACCTTTGCATTCGCGTGGGGGACGGGTTGAACTTTGCCCTAGTGTAGTGGCCATCCCCTCTAATCCCCTATCGCGAAGCCACCTGCGTCCCAGTTTTCACAGCTGGCGGCCAGCCAGCCGGATTCCCCGCGCCTCCCGGAAAATTGGGCAAAAGAAAATCCCGACCTGCGCAAACAGGCCGGGATCCCGGTGCGGTGGCGGCGGGATTTGAACCCGCGGTTGGGGGTTACCCAACAATCGCTTTCGAGGCGATCACCTTCGGCCGCTCGGACACGCCACCGCGTTCCAGATTACGGGAGTGGGCCCGAGCGACAAAATCGCTGCGCCGGCGGGGTGCCAGCGCAGCGAGATGTGGAAACGAGGAACGAGGATTAGTCGTCCTTCAGGCCGCCGATAACCTCGTTGGCCTTGTCCTTAACGCCTTCAGCGGCGTCAGACAGCTTGTCCTTAGCCTCGGAGGTGACCTGGTCGGCCTTGCCCTCGTTAGCTACGTCCTCGTTGCCGGTAGCGTCGCCGTAGGCTTCCTTTGCCTTGCCTACGAGGCCATCCTTCTTGTTTTCCAAATCGCCCATAATCACTCCTTTGAGTAGACGGTTGTTGTATAACGCCCAGTGTACGCGCGTTTAGCGCAGGCCGTCGAAGAAGTTTCGGAGCAACCCAGCGCATTCACCTTCGAGGACGCCGCCGCGGACCTGCGGGGTAAAGGGGGCGGTGGGGGCACGCAGGACATCGATAAGCGAGCCGCACGCGCCCGTCTTGGGCTCAAAGGCGCCGAAGACGACGGAAGACACCCGCGCGGCCTGCAACGCACCGGCACACATGGCGCAAGGTTCCAGGGTGACAACGAGTTCGCAGCCAGAAAGCCGCCAGCCATCGCCGTGCACGCGGACGGCCTGGCGAATGGCCTCGACCTCGGCGTGGGCGGTGGGGTCCGCCAGCTCTTCGCGGCGGTTGACGCCGGTGGCAAGTTCGGTTCCGGCGGCGTCGTAAAGCACCGCACCCACGGGGACGTCGCCGGCCGGCGTACGCTTGGCGACGTCGAGGGCGCGGCGCATCCGAGCCTCAGCGCGCAGCAAGGGCTCAGGCGTTATCAATGACGTCTTCCAACTCATCGCCAAAGCCGAGCTCGCCGGCGATGCGCAGCAACATATCGGAAGGCCAGTCATCGTCATTGTCGATGATGTAGCCCACCTGGTCCTCGGATAGGCCAAGGTCGGCGAAGATATCGAAATCGCCCTCGCCATAAGGATCGGCCTCTTCGGGGTCCACATCCGGGATTTCATGATCGTTGATATCCATGAAATCGGCGGCGAAGTCATCGTCCACGCCATAGGTGGCATCAGAAATGAGCATCTTTACCCCGCCTGGCACTGGGCGCACGGCAATAAAATAGGCGTCCTCCACGCACAACAGCGCGAACGCAGCGCCCTCAGAACGCAGGCTGCGCACCGCATTGATGGAGGTCTGCGGATCCTCAAAATCATCGTTGAAGCTGCGCACCAGCCATTGGCCCGCGTTGCGGGCGACGGTTACTGCGAAGGAGTAATTTTCGTTGCTCATACCTCGTGAGATTAGTCGTGTTGTGCCACAATTGTCATCGTGAGTTCTCAAGATGTTCAACGCCCCATCTGCATTATCGGCCTCGGCCTCATCGGCGGCTCTTTGCTGCGCGATCTCGCCGGATATAATCACCCCGTTTTTGGATACAACCACTCCACTTCTGGCGCCCGCACTGCAGTAAAGCAGGGTTTTGACGTCACCGATGATCTTCCGGCGATTTTGACCCGCGCGGAGACGGAGAACGCGCTCATTGTCATAGCCGTGCCCATGGGCGCGGTGGGCGGGGTGCTCGACGCCATTCAGGAGCACGCACCGAGCTGCGGTATTACGGACGTCGTTTCCGTTAAGACAGCCGTACGCCAACAGGTACTGGAGCGCGGAATGGAGGCGCGCTACGTGGGCGGCCACCCGATGGCAGGCACGTCCAAGTCCGGTTGGGATAACTCGCAGAAGGACCTGTTCCGCCGCGCGGCGTGGGGCATTACCTATGACTACGCCGCCGAGTGTGAGGCGCGCGGGGAAAAGATTCCGAAGCAGTGGATTGAGACCTTCACCGAGGTCGTGCGCATGACCCAGATGGTGCACGCAGAGGCGATTCCTATCCGCGTGGCTAATCACGATGCCGCGGTGGCACGCATTTCCCACCTGCCGCACGTCTTTGCCGAGATCCTCGCCGTCGTGGGCGATAACGGCGGAATCCTGGCGCAGTCCCTGTCTGCCGGTTCTTTCAAGGACGCTACCCGCGTGGCTGGCACGCACCCGGAGCTGGTGCAGCAGATGTGCGAGACCAATGCGCCGGCGTTGGTGGAAGCATTGGACGAAGCCATGGACCTGCTTCGCGACGCCCGCGAGAAGCTCGACTCCCCCGAGCCTTCCATCGCTGAGCTTTCCGACGCCGGCTATCGCGCCCGCACCCGCATCGATGCCCGTTCCGGCGCGCGCAAGGAATCGGTCTCCCCAGTCAAGATTTCTTCCCGCCCGGTGCTGCGCCTACACCCAGGCGGCCCGAAGTGGGTGGCACAGCTGCGCCAAACCGAATCCCTGGGCGGGCGCATCGAGATTTTCTAACGCTTGCGGCCCCGTAGGCCGGGAATGCGGGATACTACTGCGGCGGCAATAAGACCTAGCGCTGCTATTCCGGCATAAAGCCAAGCGCGGTCGCCGCTAGTCTGCGGGGTTTTCGGCGGTTCGGGAGTGGTTTCCGCGGTGAGAATCGCTTCCTTATCGCGGCCGCTCACCACACCTTCTATCCAGTCCTTGGTGCCGGCCAGCGTAGTGATTGCCGCGCTTGGCGAGGGCAGATCTGGATCCCCATTCGCCGTGCCCGCGGTGGCCAAACCGGCAAGCTTTCCGTCTACGAAGAAAGGCCCGCCGGAGTCGCCGCCCTGCATGCCGGCCCGGCCGGTGGAGTGTACGTCGAGAATGGCGCTTTCCATCAGTGGCATCGGGCCATCTGGCGCCCCACCCGGCATCGCTTCGCCGGCCGGTACGCTTTCTGTCCCCTCTGGTGCACTGAGCCCCGGCATGGCCTCAGCCGCGGGAACGCTTTCTCCGCCAGCGGCATCCTCGGCGGCGTCTGCGGCGCCTGGTTCGGTGGAGCTAGCGGGGCCAGCAGGGCCGGCGCCGAGGAGCTCAGCCACTTCCATCTCCGCCTGCGGCAGCTGGCCGCGGCGCGCCATGGACGAACTGCTGCTCCAACCGTAGAGGGTGCCGCGTTTACCTGGTTCAGGAACTTGGGTGGAAATCTCTGCGGGTTTTGTATCGGTGACAGGGACGGTGAGGTGGAGAAGGGCGGCGTCGGAAAGTGGGGACAGCGCCCACGAATCAGCGTCGTAGGTGGTTCCGTTGATGCGGGCCTGCGTGCCCTCGTTGTTGACGGACTCGAGGCAGTGGCGCGCGGTAAGGACCCACTGGGCGGCCACGAGGGTGCCGGTGCAATCGCCGAAGCTGCCCACGCGCCCGATTTTCAATTGCGCCACGGTGCGAGACTCGGCCGAGTCTTGGGCCGGCTCGCCGCGCTCGAGGGCGCTGGCAGGGGCGGCGGTTAATGCCACGATGCCGGCGGTAAGGAGGGCGGGGAAGATTTTGTGCTGCATGATTAGTCCTTCTTTCCGGCAGGAACGGCGATGGCGATGGTCTTAGCGACGGCCCATTCGGCCGGCCCCTTCCCTATCAGGCGGCGCCATAGGCTCGCGAGGACGAGGAAGAGGGCGATAAACGCGCAGGCCCACCCGGTGTTGTGGAGGGAAACGTGGCTCTGCCAGTAGTAAGCGGTGAGCACATGCAGGATGTAGATGCTTAGCGACATCGCGCCCAGCGCAGCAAAGGGATACGCCAACTTAGGCACCGTCCAACCGATAAGCAGGCATAGGTGCAGGACGATGGCGGCGACGGCGATGGATAGGACAATCTCTCCTAGCACGCCGGTGTGGCCGGTAAAGCGCAGCCAACCAGGCATATCCGGGTTAAAGCGGAAGTAAAAACCGGCAGCCGCAACGGCGGCCGCGATGGCGGTGGACACCCACTGGGCAGCGGCGCGGGAGCTGCGGATATAGACCTCATAGAGCAGCATGCCAGCGAGGAAATAGGCGCAATAGGCCAGCAGTGGATAGACCTGCGGAAGGGTCAGCGGCGCATATTTTATGGTCGCGGCAGCGGTGGCGGCGGCGAGGAGCAGGGGCTTCCACCACCAGCGCAGCGGCGGGACCCAGGACACCAGGATCATCGTGATGCCGATGACCACGAGGACGATTTGAATCTCGCCGCCCACGGGCAGCAGGGCGAGGCCGATAAGCGTAATTATGCAGCCGCGGGCGATGATGCGCAGAAACGTCGTCACCGTAAAATCGCGGGCGATAATCATCAACGTGACGCCGGCCAGAACGGCGAATAGTGCGGCGGGCAAGCCATTTAAAATGACCTTGGTATGCCACACCAAGGAGGCCATATGCAGAACTATCATGCCGATAATCGCAAGTGAGCGGGCTATATCGAGCCCTACAATGCGCGAGGGTGCTAACACCTAGCGTTCTCCTTCAAGACGGAGGGAAACGCGTCGCCACGCTCCCCTTGTTAATAAAGACTTTCTTTTTCTACTAAGTCTGTCTGGAAGGTTGCTGCAAAATTTTTATACGTGTCCTGCATTTTATAAGTGGATTGCATGAGACTTGTGCAGAACTAGTCACGGAAGGAACTATCGCGGCGCTTGCGCGAACGAGAAGGATCGGCGGCCAGCTTTAGAAGCGGGGCTGCGGCGATGCCGATGGCCAAGCCGACCAAAAAGAGCCAGAACATGCCAGAGCCCAGCCACAGTATTAAGCCAAGGATGGCGCCGGCAATGAGGCCAGGAACAAGCGAGGAAGACTTCATAGAGCGGAACTTAGGTGAGGCTTGATTTCTAGCGGTCGTGGAAACACCTGACATGGGTTGGGTGATTGTGTGGAGTCGAAATGGGTTCCGGATTCTGTTGTTGTGGCGCGGTTTGCGTCGTTGGTTCGGGCTGGTAGTTCAATACGGGCGGCTGCTGGGGTGGTTGGTTTACCGCGGTCGGTGGCTTATCGGCTTGCTGGTGAGTTGGACTTGCCGCGCAAGCGCCGCAGGCGTATTAGCTCGGCTGACAGTCAGGCAATAGCTCGCCTGTGGCTTGAAGGTGTGGCACCAATGGATATTGCGCGCCAGCTTTCTATAGGCTCTACTCCGGTATATCGAATCGGTATTGAGCTTGGTTTGTGGAAACGCAATCCGTACGGCCGCAAAGCTGCGGCAACAACTCGCCGGTGTAGTTATCTGCAACTGCGTGTAAATGCTTTAGGACGCAAAGATGCCGCTTTAGCCTGTGGCATTCATCCGCGTAATGCTGCTGATATAGACAAAGGCGTCATTAAGCTTTCCACCGGGCGTGTGCCTTTTGTCCCGGATGGCCCGGATGTGGCGCTGTATAACAGGCTTATGCAGGTACTCGAGTACGTTGATGGTCGCCAAGCAGTTCCAGTCCAGGTTATTCCACAACAGCGTATCGATAAGCGTATTTCCTCGCGTTATCTATCGGTAGAAGAGCGCGAGCTCATCTTTGATCTTGACCGGCAAGGCAAAGGTGTACGTGAGATAGCTCGGCGTCTTCAGCGCTCTGCTGGAACTATCAGCAAGGAACTTAAACGCAACCGGGATGAGTTTGGGGTATATCTTCCCACGCATGCGCACCGTAAATCGGTGTTGCGTAGGTTTAGACCGAAAAAGCGCAAGATTGATGCCAATCCACGCTTGCGTGAGGTGGTTTGGGAAATGGTAAAAGACAGGTACTCGCCAGAGCAGATTTCTGGGCGGTTGCGCAGTTGCTACCCCGGTGATGAGACTATGTACGTGTGTCCTGAAACTATTTATCAATCTCTGTATTTCCAGGCTAAAGGCGAGTTGAAAAAGGAAATCGCTGCTGCACTACGTCGCGGTCACGCCCAACGTCGACCTCGTGGCACGCGCAGCGCCCGCAAGCGATTTGTTGAGAGCGTGTCAAGTTGTTTGTGTGTGGGGGTTGGTTTATAGGTATTTGTCGAAGCGGTCGGGGTAGGCCACGGCCATTTGGTTGATGGCTTGTTTCCAGCCGGATACTCGGGCTCCTTCCATGAGTCTGCCGGCTGTTCTTGAGACTCGTTTA
>NZ_JAKRNC010000015.1:0-48903 GCF_022347345.1 Corynebacterium sp. ACRPJ | reverse complement strand
TCCTATCACCAGACTCGTAGCCGAGGTGGGCATCCATCTCGGCATTCAAACCCCTAGTAATCGAGGCTTGCAGCATGCCGCGAACCAGGTCATTGGCATCCGTTGTGGACGTGCCTAGGTCATCAATCAGTTTCGCGATTTCAGGGTTAGCAAGAAGCTTCTTCTCAATCGCATCAATCTTGGCCTTATCGGCCGGATCTCGTCTCGCCACAGTAGTCATTCTGGTCCATCTCCTTATGCGGGCTAGGTACCCACACACAAACCATCAGACACTCTCATTCCGGAGGGCTTAAAGCACTACGCAGCCTGTGGCCTGATACCCCGGTTCAACGCTGCATTGTCCACGTCAAGCGCAATATCCAACGTGCCACCGGCCTTCACCCCACCTCGCCGATGGGCAAAGCACTACGACGGCTTTCCTTTGAACTACTCGCCGTTGACAACCTAGATAAGGCAGCCGAATGGATAGTGAAACTACAAAAGTTCGGCACCGTATTTAGCACTCAGCTCAAAGCCCGTACCTACGTCAAAGACGTCCCCTTCGACCAGATTCCAAAAGCCAAGCGCCGGAACAAAAAATGGTGGTACACCCACTACACCCATCGCGGGATTTACCTGCAGCTAAAGAAGATGAGCCAACAAGGACACCTCTTTGCCTACCTCGCCGAAGCTAAAGAAGGCCAACGGTTGGAACGCACGACCAACAAGCTAGAAGGCGGGGTGAACTCACAAATTAAGCAACTCCTGCACACCCACCGAGGACTGCGCGACGAACAACAACGCATCGCCTGCGACTGGTGGCTATACCTCCACACGCAACTGCCTGACGACCCTGTAGAGATCGCCAGGCAGCAAAACTGGGGCCAGGACGCACTCGCCAAAGCACAAACCCTAGCCAACCAGGAAAAACAAGCCACCAGCGGCCACGAAGACGGCCGACCAGCAACCTACGACAGTGCCATCGACACTGCCTACAACCACTCTATGGGAATACGCAAAGGCCGCATGCGCTAAACCCCACCAACACAAAATGTCGTTTAGCCCGACACGCCGCAAAACAACACATCCTGTCGTTTAGGCCCGACACGCCGGAAAACAACACATCTTGTCGTTTAACCCCCGCCAGGCGGGCTAAGATACAAGAAAAGCCGCCCGAAGGCGGCTGATTTTGTGCGCCCGGAGGGATTCGAACCCCCAACCTTCTGATCCGTAGTCAGATGCTCTATCCGTTGAGCTACGGGCGCAGACCGTTGGTAAGCAGTGCGTGTGCTCTGCTGTGCAACGAGAATTTACTATACCCACGGTCCGGAAAACTAACAAATCGCCTGTTCACCCGGTGTTTACCTGGCTGAAATGAGGGCGGTTAGGGGGCAAGGAGAGCGGCGTCGATTATTGGCCTCAGAGAAGTCGTTGACGATGACGGCAAGCTTGCACCCTCCCGACTGGCAAGCTGGTGGTTCAGGAGCATGGTTTTCCCACTTCCTAAAATTCAGACAACGCAGATACGGATGTAGCCACTTCCTATTGACGCCAGCGTTCTTTAGGAAATGGCTACGGACTCCGCTCTGGAACTAGATGGACAGGCCGAAGATTGGCACTGCCAGCAAGTACACCGTCAGCGTGATGAGGAAGATGCCGATGATATTGAGGCCAAGGCCACCCTTGATCATCTCGCCAATCTTGACGTAGCCAGAACCATAGGCAATGGCGTTCGGCGGGGTAGCGACAGGAAGCATGAATGCGCAGGTTGCCGCGAGGGCCACCGGGATGGTGAGGAGAAGGACGTTGATATCGCCATCGGCAGTAAGCCCCACGCCCACGGCAACACCACCCATAATCGGGATAAACGTAGCCGCCGTCGCGGTATTGGAGGTGATCTCCGTCAGGAAGAGCACCAGCGCAGCCACGGCAGAGACGATGAGGACAACCGGCAGGACGCTTAGCCCCTTGGCCATCTCACCAATCCACAGGGACAGGCCGGAGGAATTAAAGACCGAGGACAGCGACAGGCCGCCGCCGAAGAGCAGGAGGACGTCCCACGGCATTTCATTGGCCGTCTTCCAGTCCAGCAAACGGATGCGGCGCTGGTTATCCGCGGGCAGGATAAAGAGCAAGGTGCCGGCGGCGATACCCACGATGGCATCGTCATAATTCTCAAATTTCTTGAGGACCAAAGGCAGGGTAACCCAGGCTGCGGCGGCGAGGACAAAGATGATGCCGGTCATGATCTGAGGGCGGGTCCAGGGGCCGAGTGCCTTAATTTCGTCGTTAATGAGCTCGCGCCCGCCTGGAATATCCTTCATCTCCGGCTTGAAAATGGTGATAAGCAGGGCCCAGGCAATCAGCAAGAAGATCACGGCGAGCGGCACACCGACCGCCATCCACCGGCCGAAGCCGAGGGTCACGCCCCAGGTATCGGCCATATATGCATTGAGGAAGGCATTCGGCGGGGTGCCGATGAGCGTACCCAGCGAACCGATGGAGGCGGAATACGCGATACCGAGCATCAGTGCCGTGGCAAACTTCTTTTGCTTATCCCAACCACCTACGGTTTCCGCGGTCAGCGCGAGCACCGAGGTACCGATCGGCAGCATCACCACTGCCGTGGCGGTATTAGATACCCACATGGACAAAAAGCCGGTAGCCAGCATGAATCCCAAGATCAGGCGCTTGGGCGAGGTGCCGATGATTTTCACCACGTATAGCGCTAGGCGGCGGTGCAGGTTCCAGCGCTGCAGGGCAAGCGCAATCAGGAAGCCACCCATGAACAAGAAAATGGTCGCGGACGCGTATGGGGCGCCTACTTCCTTAATCGTGCCCACCCCGGCGAGCGGGAAGATGACCAGCGGCAGCAGCGCGGTGGCGGCGAGCGGAATGGCCTCCGTCATCCACCACACACCCATCAAGATGGTTACTGCGGCGACGGTGCGGATGGCACTGAGCGTGTACTCGGCTTCCGGATCTGCACCCGCGGAGCCCTGTACGGTCTCGATCGCATTCGAGGGGAAGATAAAGAAGACCAGTACGGCCAAGCCCAAGCCAATGAAGAGGCCGATGAACTGGCGGCGCCACTCGCTGCGCGGCGCTCCGGGGGCCTCGTCACCTTCGGTGTGGGCGGTAGATTCGTGAGTATGCGGGGTGGTCATACCGCGCGCTCCTTCACTTAGAGGGGATTGTGCTGTGGGTTATGCTCCGTATTTCCCAGTTTATTAGCTAGGCCGAGGCAGCAGACCGAAAGTTATCCAGTTCACTGCGAAGCATGCACTGACCATACAAAACATGTGACGCAGAAACCATATCCCGCCACACGCAAGCACCCCCGCACCCCCATAGAGCACACATCGCACCTGCCTGAAACCGGAAATGTCCCCACCACTTCCCCACCCCCGAACCGCAGGGAGGTGTGCTAGATGCCCAGCACGGTCTTGGCAATCAGGAAGTAGATAATCAGGCCCGTGGCGTCGCAGAAGGTAGAAATGAAGGGGTTGGAAAAGACCGCCGGATCGGCGCCGATGGTCTTAGCCACGATGGGCATAAGCCCGCCGACGGTCGCGGAAATGGAACAGATCAAAAACAGCGTCGAGCCGATGACGAGGCCGATGCTTAGGCCATAGACCAGGGTGGCCAGCGCCAGGCCGGCTAGTCCTAGCACGGCGCCGAGCAGCATGCCGACGCGCAGCTCGCGCCACATGACGGCGAGAAGGTCGCGCGTGCGGACGTCGCCCAGCGCCAAGGCACGCGTCACCGTGGTAGCCGCCTGGTTGCCGGTATTTCCACCGGTACCGGTCAGCAGCGGAATAAAGAGCGAGAGAACCACAGCTTTGGCCAGTGTGTCTTCAAAGGAATCCAGCACCTGCACCGTCAGCAGCGCAGAGACGGCCAGCACGAGCAGCCATACGATGCGCGAGCGCACCAACTTGAGCAGCGGAGTCGATAGGTACGGTTGCTGAAGTGCCTCGGTGCCGCCAGCACGAGCGGAGTCCTCACTATCTTCTTCTTCCACGATGTCCGTAGCATCGTCCCACGTCAGCAGACCAACTAAGCGGTGAGAATCATCCACGATAGGCAGTGCAAGAATGTCCAATGGGAGGAACCAACGCGCGGTTTCTTCCGCGTCAGCACTAGCACGGGCAAAGATGGGGTCGTGCATAATATCGGCCATGGTCAGCGTGGCATCAGCGGTGAAGATTTCGCGCAGGCTGACCACTCCCACCAGACGCCTATCCTCGCGGGTAATGGGCACGGTGTAGATGGTTTCCAGCTCATTTGCTGTTTCCCGCAGCTTAAACAGCGCGTCCCTAACGCTCATGTTCGGGTGGATTCCAGGCACCTCGGGCGACATTCGGCGCCCCACCGAGCCCTTGACATAGCCCAACACCACGCCCGTGACGTCGCGCTTGGATTGAGTCAGCGAGCGCAGCAGGCGGTCCGCGATTTCCGCGGGAAGCTCGTCCAACAAGGCCACGCGGTCTTCTGGGTCGAGCTCATCAAAGAACTCATAGACATCGGAATTGCCCAGCTCATCGATGATATCCGCCTGGTGCTTGGCATCGAGGGCATCAAAGACGGCGATCGATTTTTGGCGCGGCAGCAGGCGCAGGGCCAGCGCCGCACGGATGGCATTTTGCCGCTCGACGACGGCGATGAGATCCTGCAGCGGCACCCTATCCAAAAGTTCTTGCAGGCGCGGGGCCTTTTGTGGATCGATGGCGTCTTCTTGTTTCAGCCACGCTTCGACGATATCGCTAGCCTGATTGGTGGTCTCCGCCATCGCCCTACCCTGCCTTTCTTGCCTCTGGGATTTAGCTCCCTGAGTATTATTTACAGCCCATTTAGACTACGCCATGCTGCAGGGAATGGCGCTAGCCGGCAACCTGCCGGTGACCGGTTACCGCAAGGTGCGGCGTATCCCCGTCCAGCGTGAGGTTTCCGGTGAATTCTTGAGTAGCGCAGCAGGCCGGGTCATCGTCAGCATAGGCACGCCAGGTAACGGTGACCGTATCTTTGGTCCACTGCAGCTGCTGGATATGCCCACGCGCGGGTGGCATTCCCTCGCGTTCCCAATCATCCACCTTGGTGAGGTAATTCAGGTCGTTGTCATAGATCAGCAAGTTATCCGGCCATCCCGTACCGCCCTTATTACAGACGTAGGTAATAACGGCTTCGTCCCTGCCATCACCGTTGATATCCGCGTAGGCGCCCTTTGGCGTATCGTCCTGATTCCGTTTCAGGCCAGCCATCGCATGGGGGTAGCCGGCCTTCAGGTTTTCCGGCAAAAAGCCGCCTTCTAGGTTGCCAGCTTGGTTATCGCACAACGCCGGTACCCACAGGGAATCGAGGGCCTCTACCGGGATGATCTTATTTTTCCCGCCGCCCTCGGCGTCCATGTCTGCATCGTTTTCATCTTTATCCGCTGCGGCTTCGGTGGTGGTTTCTTCTGCCGGGGAGTCCGTGGCCGAGGACTGAGACTCGGCCTCTGTATCGGAAGCGGCCGCCGCAGAGGAGCTCGGGGCAGTGCCGGTGAAATTCGGCTTATCCGCGGCCTCGGTGGAGTCAGGGGAATTGGAACAGCCGCTCAAGGCGGCGACGGCGGTCACCGCGAGGACGGCAAGAGGGAGAGATAGGGATTTAGGCATAGGCATAATATACAGCGCCGCGGCTTCCCAGGCCGGGTGAAAACCTAGAAGAAGAGCCCCCACAGCGCGAAGGCAGCCAGCAGGGACACGAGCCCCGCGGTGCTCACAAGGATGATGGCGTGGGGGAGGGAGCGGTGGGTGGACAAGGCGGCGTCGACAAGCGCGGCACGCTGCCACACCGCCAAGGCCAACGCCACAACGCCGGCGGCCAGGAAGACCAGTGGCAAGAAGACGTGCACGCTTACCGCCCGCATTACCCCCAGCACCACCAAGGACAACGCCAGAAGGGTGCGCTGCCACGATAGGCGGGTGCGTTCGGGCTGCAGGCCGGGATCAAAAAGTGGGCTAGCCAAGGAACTCGCCCACTACAAGCGCGCCCGCTACCACCATGATCGCCACGACGAGCACCGGGATGGCAAAGCTAAAGGGCAACGGGCGTTCCTCGCGCATCGCGCGTTCGGACTGCTTCCAATGCACCCATGCCACGAGCGGCAGAATAATGGCGACGACCAGCATAAATACCGACACTGCAGAGCGCAATTCAGCCGGCAGGGGAACGTCAAAGGCCTCCAGCGCCACGCCACCAGCAATCAAAGCCAGGGAGGTGCGGATCCATGCCAAGAACGTGCGTTCATTAGCAAGCGTGAAACGCGGATCAGGGTCGGTGCCAACCGCGAACACCGAGCGGGGAAACCTCGAGTCACTCATGGGTACCACTTTATATTCATTTGCCATCCGCGTCGTGATAAGCCCGACGGTCTGTGTGTGGGCGCGAGTGGGTACCAGGCTTTCTGAATTAATCCGCTGCCGCGAGTTATAGTCGGGCACATGATTGAAGTTGCCGCCGTAGTTTTCCGTAATTCCTTTGGCCATGTCCTCACCGTGCGCAAGGAGTCTTCCACCAAGTTCCAGCTGCCCGGCGGCAAGCTAGAGGTCGGCGAAACCCCAGTACAGGCCGCGGCCCGCGAGGTCGCAGAGGAAATCGGCGTTGATGTCCGCCTCCCTGAGCTATCCCCACTCGGGACCTTCGATGCCCCGGCCGCCAACGAACCCGGCGAGACCGTGCGCGGACGCATCTTTACTTATCCGCGCCCCGTCCTTGCCCGCGCTGCCGCAGAAATTGCCGAAATCGCGTGGGTCGACCCCACCAACCCGGACCGCGAGCTCGCCCACCTCTTGCGCGACGAGGTCTTTCCCGCCTTGCGTCCCTAACCCCCGACCGGCTCTAAGGCGCTTTCTCGCTTCCTATTGCACCTCCTAGGAGGTTAACTTAAAGTTATTTTCATCAGGACTTATTGATGAAAGGACACCCCGCCATGCCGCAACCATCCACACCTGGGCCTATCACAACGATTTGTATCCTCGTCCTCGGAGTTATTAGCTCTGTTATCGCCATTCTCTTGGTGCCCGCCCTCTTCCACGAGGTCACTTCTTTGCGTGCTGCGGCATTTACCGGAAGCTTTATCTTCGGCACCGGCATGCTCGTGCTCTTCCGCCGCTGCGCCGCGTACCAGCGCTAATAGCAGAATTCTTAACCCTTAACCAGAGCTTTGCGCCGCCACCTGAAATGAGAAAATCCCGAGCTCGCACGCTCGGGATTAGATGGCGGAGATGAGAGGATTCGAACCTCCGGACCCCAGAAGGGTCAACTCCTTAGCAGGGAGCCCCATTCGGCCGCTCTGGCACATCTCCACGGTTCGCAAGGAACCTCGTTTGAGAATACCTGCCTGCCCCGCCGCTGCCAAACTAGCCCCCTGCTTTCACGCCCGCAGCAAAGACGCAGGCCCTAAAGTGGTATCCATGATTCGCCCAGACCTGAAAGCCATCCCCGCTTACGTCGCCGGTGCGCGCAATGATGACGCGCTCAAGCTCTCCTCTAACGAGGCGGCGCACTCGCCGCTGCCGGAGGCGGCCGCGGCCATGGCGGAGGCCGTGACGAAGGCCAACCGTTACCCGGATATTGCGGCCACCGCGCTGCGCGAGGACCTCGCCGCGCACCTGGGCGTGGATTATGGACAGGTTGCGGTGGGCACCGGATCGTCCGCGCTGTGCCAACAGTTGGTAGAAATTGCCGCCACTCCGGGCGATGAAATTCTCTTCCCATGGCGCTCCTTCGAGGCCTACCCCATCTTCGCCCAGGTAGTCGGCGCCCACCCCATCCCGGTTCCGCTAGGTGCAGACCAGCGCGTGGATCTGCCGGCCATGGCGGACAAGATTACGGACAAGACCCGGCTTATCTTCGTGTGCAATCCCAATAACCCGTCCGGCACCACGGTGACCAAGGAGGAGTTCGCCGCCTTCATGGATGCCGTGCCTGCCGACGTCCTCGTTGCCCTCGACGAGGCCTATATCGAATACAACCGTGCCACCAACATTCCGTTGGGTACGGAGCTGGTGGGCACCTATCCCAACCTGGTGTGCCTGCGCACCTTCTCAAAGGCTTATGGCCTGGCCGGGGTGCGCATCGGTTATGCCTTTGGCCCGGAAAATATTATTGAGGCCCTCAATAAGGTGGCCATCCCCTTCTCCGCTAGCACCGTGGCGCAGGTTGGTGCGCGCGCGGCATTGGCGGCGCAGGATTCGCTGCGGGAGCGCACCGATGAGGCCGTCGGCCAGCGCGAGCGCCTAGAAGAAGCCTTGCAGGACTGGGGAGTGCCGCATTCCGAGGCAAACCATGTCTGGCTGCCGGCCGCGAATCTGGCCCGCCTTGGTACCCCGCAGGAGGTGGCCGCCCGCCTGGCCGATCGCGGCGTGCTCGTGCGCGCGTTTAGCGAAGGCATACGCATTACCGTGACCACCGAGGAAGAAACCGACACCCTACTGCAGGCGTGGAACGCAACCATAGGAGGCTAAATGCGCTCACTCATTAACTTTGCCCTGAACGTCTTTGCCATCGCGGTGGCGCTGTGGGCGGTAGTTGCCGTGATTCCCGGCATCACCATCACCCCGGCAGAGACCGGCAATTTCATCGCCATCGCCATCGTCTTCATCATTATTAATGCCGTGGTCATGCCGGTGCTGCGCGTCCTCGGCGCGCCGCTGACCTGCCTGACGCTCGGGCTTTTCTCCCTCGTCATCAACGGTGCCGCGCTCATCATCGTGGAGTGGGCGCTCAATTCCCTGGACCTGGGAATCGGCCACCTCGTCATCGACTCCTGGGGCGCCGCGATCATCGGCGCCATCGTGCTGTCCATCGTCAGCAGCGTCATCAACTTCTTTACTAGCCCGCTGCGGCAGCGCGATTAGCCGCCCGCAAACGGCGGCAGGACGTCCACCCGGGTGACGCCAGCCAGTGGGGAATCCATGGCGGTGTTCCCGGCGCCGTCGATAAGAAAGCTACAGCGCCCCAAGACCTCTTTCAGGCTCATGCCGGCCTCGGTGGTGCCGGTATGTTCCCTGCCCAGCTGTGCCACCAGATCACCCAAGGTGGCGGGGGCTTCTACCTGCTCAGAAGCCACGCCCGCAGCGGCGCGGGCGGCGGCGAAATAGTGAACGGTCAACATGCCCTCTACTATGCCCCGCACGCCCATGCCATGTCGAGACCGCGGGTAAACTAGCCGCCATGCGCACACCCGAGACTCACGCGCGCGAGGTCGCCGCGGCCCTGCCCGCACGCCAGGCGACCACCGTGCCCCTCACCCAGGCGCAGGATATGGTTCTGGCTGCGGATATCCACGCCGGCTTCCCCTCCCCTCGCTTTGATAACTCCCAGATGGATGGCTACGCCCTCCCGCAGTGTGCGGCTGGGACCTACCCGGTGGGCCCCACCATCGCGGCCGGCACTGAGCCCGCCCAGGTACTCGACAGTCCGCTTTCCAGCGCCTGCCCCATCATGACCGGCGCCAAGGTACCGGAAGGAACTGCAGCCATCGTGCCCATCGAGCGCTGCGAACCACAAGAATTCCTCTCCCCGGGCGGCCGCATCACCGTGCCAGTGACCACGCCTGGCCAATTCATCCGCCGCACCGGCTCGGACCTGGAAGAAAGCGCCCTCCTCGCCGCCCGCGGCGATAAGCTCACGCCGGTGCGCTTGGCCGCCCTCGCCTCCCAAGGAATCGCCGAGGTAGAGGTCTACCGCCCCGCCCGCATCCTCATCTGCACCGGCGGCGCGGAAATCGGCCATGGCAGCGCCGCCATTCCGGATGCCAATGCGCCACTCTTGACGGCAATGGCCCAACGCGCCGGCATCGACGTCGCCGGCTATATCACTACCGACGATGACCCACAGGCCCTAGAGCGCGCTTTCACGGAGGCCATCGCGCAACACCACCCGGATGCCATCATTACCTCAGGCGGAATCTCCGCCGGGAAATTTGAAGTAGTCCGCCAGGTACTCGATGGCTGGTTCGGCCATGTGGACCAGCAACCCGGTGGCCCGCAGGGCATCGCCGCATTCGACGGCACGCCGGTAATCAGCCTGCCCGGAAACCCCATTTCCACCTTGGTAAGTTTCCGCCTCTTCGTCGCCCCTGCGCTCGGTTGGGCTCCGCGGCCTTTCCTCGTCCCCCTTGCCGCGGGCGTCGAGGGCCTCCCGCACAAGGACCAATTTCGCCGCGGGCGCGTCGATTCCCGCGCCCATATCCTCGGTGGTGCCAGCTCCCACCTGCTCGCCCAAGCGGCAGACGCCACCCATCTCATCCGCATTCCTGCCGGTCAACGCTTGGAAGAAGGCCAAGAAGTTGAGGTTTACCCACTATGAGTCCACAGCGCACCGCCATCGTCATCGTCGCCTCTACCCGCGCCGCCGCGGGCATCTACGACGACCGCTCCGGCCCCATCGCGGTGGACTTCTTGCGTCGCAAGGGCTTTGACTGCCCCGACGCGCGCATCGTCCCCGATGCCGATATTGCCGCCGCCGTTGCCGCCGCCTTTGCGGAAAAGCCCGCGGTCATCTTGACTTCTGGCGGCACTGGGCTGACACACGATGACCAGACGGTAGAGGCCGTAGCACCACACATCACCCGCGAGCTTCCTGGCATCGCGGTCGCCTTCTGGCAGAAGGGATTGGAAAGCGTGCCCACCGCGGTGGCCTCCCGCGCCATCGCCGGCGTCAATGACTCCACCTTTGCCATGACTCTTCCCGGTTCTACCGGCGGGGTAAAAGACGGCTGCGCGGTTTTGGAAGAATTGATCGTTCCGATCGTCGATATGTTAGAAGGAAAACATGAGCACTGATCCCTCCTATGTGGCCGAGCAAACCGGCCGCACCATTGGCACGCTGCTGAGTGATCAACCCCTTGAATCCCTCCTTGCCGCTGCCAAAGAAGAGGCCGCCACGGCCGCCATGGGTGCTGTAGTCACGTTTGAAGGGGTTGTGCGCGATCACGATGGCGGCCGGCCGAATGTCACCCTGCTTTCCTATAGCGCCCACCCATCCGCGCCAGAGAAGCTGCAAGACGTCACCGATTCCGTCGCAGCCAACCCCCCTGTGCGCCTGTGGGCCGCCCACCGCACGGGGGATCTCAAGGTCGGCGACCTCGCCTTTGCCGTAGTAGCTGCCGCCGCGCACCGCGGCGATGCATTCCGTGCCGCCGAGGAATGCGCCGATCGCGTCAAGGCAGAGGTCCCCATCTGGAAGGAGCAAAGCCACGGCGATGGCTCCACCAATTGGGTGGGCCTGGAATGAGCATCCGCTATGCCCGCCAGGAAGCGCTCTGGGGCGAGGACGGTCAGCGCAAGCTCAGCGGCGCCCACGTAGCGGTCATCGGTGCCGGCGGCCTGGGCTCCCCGGCCCTGCTCTACCTCGCCGGAGCGGGTGTGGGCCGCATTTCGCTTTTCGACGACGACGTGGTCTCCCCCTCCAACCTGCACCGCCAAGTCATCCACACCACCGCCGCCATCGGCGCACCGAAGACGGAGTCCGCCGCGGCCGCCGTTCACGCGCTTAATCCGGAGGTGAATATCACCTGCTACGGCCGCCTCGAATCAGCGACGGCGCTGAAAGAATTGCGCGGCTGCGATCTGATCCTCGACGGCACCGATAACTTCGACGCGCGCTACCTCAGCTCCTGGGCTGCCCACGAGCTCGGCATCCCGCACGTATGGGCCTCCATCCTGGGCTTCGATGCCCAACTCAGCGTTTTCTGGTCCGGCCACGGCCCCGTCTACGAGGATGTCTTTCCTACAGCTCCCGCACCCGGCGAGGTTCCTTCCTGCTCGCAGGCCGGAGTCCTAGGCCCAGTGGTCGGCGTTGTCGGCTCAGCGATGGCGCTCGAAGCCCTCAAACTCATCACCGGCGTGGGCACCCCACTCATCGGCACGCTCGGCTACTTCGACGCCCTATCGGGTACCTGGGAATACATTCCCCTCCAGCCCACCGGCGCACAACCAACCCAGCCTGCCGACGCCCCCGAGGTCCGCGAGGTTCCCCCGCACGCCCCGCTTATCGACGTCCGCACCTCCCCCGAGCGTGCCCAATCCGCCATCCCCAATTCCACTCACTTTGAGCTCGACCGCATCCTCGCCGGCGAAGATCCCGACATCGAACCAGATGCTGCGGCCGTTATCTACTGCGCCAGCGGCATCCGCTCCGCCCAAGCCGTCGATGTCCTCCGCAAACGCGGCTTCCCCCACGTCGTCTCCTTGCGCGGCGGCATCAATTCCTGGCTCGAGCAGCAGTAACCGAATGCCCCTTGGCAAGACCGCAGCCTAACGGTCGATTTTGGTCTTATGCTCCTTATTTCGCGCAAAAAGGAACCATACAAGTGGCCCGAGGAATGGGTAGGCAAATGCCGCCATCACCAGCAATACCTTGACGCCAACGCTATATCCCGAACGGATGATGGAAATGAGAGAGGCCAACCAAAAGACCAACAGCCCAATAACGATGACGGCTCCTAGCCCGCTCCATAGCCAGTCATACGATGCCGGTATCTGGTCCTCTGCCAAGTAGGAAATGCAACTTGTCATAGTCGCCTCGACGTTAACGGTGTTTGAAAGTCCGTACCTCAAGGTAGGAGCTCAATGTAAACGCTGACTGGCCGTGGACTTAATTTTCACTGCCTCTCGGCGCATCCGTCCCAAAACGTGAGTAGGCACCCTACCGGATCGGTAGGGTGCCTTAATACTGCACTCTCTCACTCAGAAGCTATAAGCTTCTATGCTCCTTTAATTTAGAAAGGAAGCTTAGGCAGCTGCGGAGACGGCGGGATTTGAACCCGCGGAGGTATTACCTCGCCGGTTTTCAAGACCGGTGCATTCGGCCGCTCTGCCACGTCTCCATGTTGTTCTTCGAAAACGCTCATCGTGCCTACGAAGCAACTTGGTCAGTGTACTAAATAGATAGCCCGGTTTCCCAAAAAGCCACCTGCAGCACTGAATGTCACCGTAGGATACTCCGAATTTCGTGGCACAGGACACACAAGGTTCGTTAGATTGGGCCCATGACTAAAACACACATGAAGGCCATCGTTCAGACCGACCCGCAGGATCGTCGGTCCTTAGAGCTCCGCGAAGTCGCTGTCCCGCAGCTGCAACCAGGTGAAGTACTCGTCAAGGTACACGCTGCCGGCGTTAATCGCGGCGATATCTTGCAAACGATGGGCGCCTACCCGCCACCACCGGGAGCGTCCGAAATCTTAGGCTTAGAAGCCGCAGGCACCATCGCGGATGCTGGTGATACCGATTGGGAGGTGGGCGCTGAAGTGGGCTGCCTGCTAGCAGGAGGCGGCTACGCCGAATACGTTGCGGTTCCGCAGGGCCAGCTGCTTCCCGTGCCCAAGGGGTTGAGCGTTGAGGAAACTGCAGCGGTGGTTGAGGTCGGATGCACCGTGTGGTCCAACCTGGGCATTGAGGCGGGCCTTCACGAGGGCCAGCGCGTCCTCATCCATGGCGGAGGCGGCGGCATTGGCACTTTTGCCATTCAGGTAGCCAAGGCGCTCGGCGCAGAGGTGGCGGTTACGGCTGGCTCGCAGGAGAAGTTGGAGCGTTGCCGCGAGCTGGGCGCCGATATTCTCATCAACTATAAGGAGCACGACTTCGTAGAAGAGTTGAAGGGAAGCTGCGATGTCATTTTGGACATCATCGGTGCGAAATATCTGGAAAAGAATATGAAGTGCCTGGCTAAGGACGGCAAGCTCATCATCATTGGCATGCAAGGCGGTACCAAGGCGGAAATCAACTTGGGCGCTATGCTGCCCAAGCGCCTGACCATCCAGGGCACGACGCTGCGCGCCCGCGACTTAGAAGACAAGGCACAGATTGTGGCGGGCACGGTAGAAAATGTGTGGCCCATGTTGGAAGACGGCCGCGTAAAGCACGCGCTGCATGCTACTTACCCGCTTGCCGACGCCGCCCAGGCCCACACCGCCCTAGACAGCGGCGAGGTAACCGGCACCTTGGTTCTTACCGTTTAAGCCAGCGAGGCTACGACGCGGATGAGATGCTCAACGTCGTGATAGGTGTTGAAGGGGCCGAGCGCAACAGTAACGGCGCCGCCAATTTCTTCCACGCCCATCTCCGTAAGCAACGGGGTCTGCGGGGCAAGCGTGGTAACAAGTCCGTTATCAAAGAGGCGCTTGTAAACCGTCTCGGCCGGAACACCCTTTACCGCGAAGGTGAGGCGCGGCAGGCGATCGTCGGAGGCGCCCGCGGCCGCCTCCCCGGTCACGCCGAGGATATGCACGGCGGGCAGGGTGCTCAAGAAGGAATAGAGGTCAGCGCGCAGATCCTCCAAGTAGACGCTGAGCGCATCCATGGAGGTGCGCAGACGCTTGCGGCGCGAGCCGCTCTCCCCACCGGCGAGGGCGGCAAGATGGTCCACGAGCGGTCCGACACCGCCGGCCAAGCCAGAGGAAATGGGTGTTTCCAGCTTGCGAGAACCCTTGCCGGTATGCACCGGATCGAGGGCGTCGAGGCGGCGGAACATGCGGGTATCGCGGAAGACAAGCGCCGCTAGCTGCGGTCCGCCCAGCAGCCCCAGGTCGAGGCCCAAGATATCGGCGCCGAGATCATCAAAGTTGATGGGGCGGTAGGGAGCGATCGCGGAGACGTCGAGAAGCGTCCAGGCGCGGGAGCGCTCATGGACGGTGTCAATGATCTCGGCGGCCGGGGATACCGTGCCCAAAAGCTCGTGCGCGGCGGAGAAGGCAACGAGGCGCGTGGAGCCATCGACAAGCTCGGCAAATTGGAAACCTGGCAGCTCACCCGTGCCCAAGTCTGGCTGGGCCCAGCGGGTTTCTGCCTTGACCTCAGAAAATGCCGAGTACAAAGACGGTGGATCCAGCTTGGAGAGCACCACCGAAGAGTTGCTGCCCAACAGCGGGCGGGCCGCGTGCGCCAAGGACTGGTACAACACGGGCAAGGACGGGCCAAGCACCACGCGGTCCGCCTTGGACCCGGTCAGATCCGCTACAGCCATGCGTGCGGCGGTGTAATTACCATCGCCTTCCAAACGGCCCGGCGCGGGAGTGGCAGAGTGGGCGCCGCCTGGGCCCTCCTGGGTGGCCACTGCGGTGGACATCCGGAAGGAGCGCGCCACGCCGGAGGCGACGCGCTCAGAGATTTGGGGGACCGCGTGCGCGTTGAGGTAGGTCCAACCATCAGATAGCCCGGTGTATAAACCGCGCACACTGAATACGTCGTAGTGTGCCGAAGCTCCTGCTGGCATTACGGTCCCCTTCTTTATCGCGCTAGGCATCGCCACACAGTGGCGGTCGGTTCCCTACTGTATACGCGTTTGGCCCAAGTTTCCCAAATCTGAATTTTCGCTGGATACCGTTGTTTTCGCAGGCTGGCGGCGTGTAGTTCCCGTTTGCCCAGCCCGCGCGCTAGGGTGTTGAGCGTGCAAGATAACAATCAACTGCGCGCTGATATCGCCCGCATGACCTCCCAGCCAGACGGCGAGGCCACCCCAGCGTCCCAGTCCGAGACCCTCAAGGCCGCCTTCGCGGACCTGGCGCAGGGTGCACAGCAGCGCGAGCTGTGGTTCAAACTGGGCATTCAAGATATTAAGCAGCGCTACCGCCGCTCTGTCCTGGGCCCGTTTTGGATCACCATCGCCACCGGCGTGATGGCCCTTGCCTTGGGCCTGTTGTATTCCATGCTCTTCCAGATTCCCGTCGCGGAGTTCCTCCCCCACGTCACCGTGGGCCTTATTATGTGGACCTTCATTTCGGGCTGCATCAAAGAAGGCTCCACGGTCTTCATTGACAACGAGGGCTTAATTAAACAGCTCCCCGCCCCGCTTTCGGTGCACGTTTACCGCTTGGTGTGGCGCCAGACGCTGTTTTTGGGCCATAACCTCATCATCTGGTTGCTGCTTATCCTTATCTTCCCGCGCAACTTGGGATGGGAGTTCTTCCTCTTCCTCCCTGGCTTGGCCTTGTTGTTGGTCAACGGCGTGTGGGTCACGATGTTCTTTGGCATCATTGCTACCCGCTTCCGTGACGTCGCTCCGCTGCTAGAAGCACTGACCCAGCTGCTGTTCTACGTCACCCCGATTGTGTGGATGACTAATACCTTGAAGGACCAGGGCGGTGCGGTGGCCGGCCGCGCCCGCATCGCGGAAATCAACCCGCTCTACCACTACCTGGAAATCGTCCGTGCGCCCATGATCGGTGAGCCGGTGGCCGCCTACCACTGGTGGATCGTCATCGGCTGCACGGTTCTCGGCCTGCTCATCGCCGGCTTGGTCATGCGCAAGTGGCGCTTTCGCGTCAGCTACTGGGTTTAAGCCCACGCCCTGCACTTCCTGAGATTCCTCGAAAGGATACAGACTGATGGTCTCGATTGATACGTATAACGCGTGCGTGGACTTTCCTATCTTTGATGCCAAATCTCGCTCGCTCAAGAAGGCCATGCTTTCTTCCGCCGGCGGCGCCATTGGCAAAAATGCGCAGAACACCGTCGTGGTGGAGGCGCTAAAGGATATTAACCTGCACCTGCGCGAGGGCGACCGCGTGGGTTTGGTGGGCCATAACGGCGCCGGCAAGTCCACCTTGCTGCGCCTTTTGTCTGGCATTTATGAACCAACCCGTGGTTCTGCCGATGTGCGCGGCCGCGTGGCCCCCGTCTTTGATTTGGGCGTAGGCATGGACCCAGAGGTCTCTGGCTACGACAACATCATTATCCGTGGCCTCTTTTTGGGCCAGTCCATCAAGCAGATGAAGAAAAAGATGGATGAGATTGCGGAGTTTTCTGAACTCGGCGATTATCTCTCCATGCCGCTGCGCACCTATTCCACCGGTATGCGCGTGCGCTTGGCGCTCGGCGTGGTGACATCCATTGAGCCGGAAATCTTGCTGTTGGATGAGGGCATCGGCGCCGTCGACGCCGCTTTCATGGCCAAGGCCCGTGTGCGCCTGCAAGAGCTGGTGAAGCGCTCCGGCATCCTGGTCTTTGCCTCCCACTCCAATGACTTCTTGGCGCAGCTGTGCAATACCGCGCTGTGGATCGACCATGGCGAGATCCGCTCGGTGGGCGAAGTTTCTGACGTTGTCGGTGAATACGAAGGCCCTGAGGTGGGCGAGTACGTGCGCGACCTGCGCGAGCGTTTTGAAAATGAGGATACGAACGACAGCTAGCAGCACTCTTTTTCGCATCTTGCTTCCGCTGCGCGGAGTGTTTCTGCGCTAGCCCGCCCCAGCCCGGTGGCAAGATGGAACCCATGACTGCCACCCTGACTTCCACCGGTTCCACCGCCGCCGTCATTGTTACCCATCAGCGCGCCGAGCTACTGCGGGCCTCGCTTGAACAGGTAGTCCACCAAACCCACCCCGTGCAGTGGGTAGTCGTGGTGGATAATGGCGCGGAAGATGCGGTGCGCGAACTCGTCGAATCCATGGCGGGTGACCGGGGCGTCTACGTGCCTTCGGAAACCAACCTGGGCGGCGCCGGTGGCTTTGCGTTGGGTTTTCTCACCGCGCTGTCTTTGGGCGCCGATGCCGTGTGGTGTGCCGATGATGACGGCCGCCCTGCCGATCACGCGGTACTAGCGGAGCTATATCGGGTGGCCGAGGCCAACCACCTGCATGAGGTCTCCCCGGCGGTATGCAATATTGCCGATCCCGGCCGCCTCGCCTTCCCCCTGCGCCAGGGGCTGGTATGGCGCCGCCGGATGGACGAGCTGGAGGGCGATTTCCTGCCCGGCATCGCCTCACTTTTTAACGGTGCGCTGATTTCCGCCGCGGCCATGGAGATCATTGGCGTGCCGGACTACCGGCTGTTTATCCGCGGCGATGAGGTGGAATACCACCGTCGACTGGTTAATTCCGGTCTCTCCTTCGGCACGGCGCTGACCACCAGCTATCTGCACCCGGACGGATCGGATGAGTTCAAGCCCATCCTGGGCGGCAAGATGCATACCCAGTACCCAGAAGGTGAGTTCAAGCGCTTTTTCACCTACCGCAATCGCGGCTACCTGCTATGGCAGCGCGGCATGCGCAAGCTACTGCCCCAGGAATTTGCCCGCTTTGGCTGGTTCTTCTTGGTCCAGCGCCACGACCCGGCCGGCTTTATCGAATGGCTCAAGCTCCACAACCGCGGGCGCCAAGAAGATTTCCGCCGGCCGCACCAGGGCTAGGACGGATCCTGCTTGGCGACGACCCTGACTCCCGCCTTCCTAAAAATAATCCAGCGTTGCACCGTAAAGTTCACCACGGTGGCGGTGCCCTGCGAGATGGCAAAGGCCACCGCCCGCGCGGGATCGGCGCTCAGCAGGCCGACGCCGATCTGCAGGAGCCAGGTTAAGGAGACGTCGATAAGCGCGGCAAGTGCCCCCGTCACCGCGAACTTGGCGCTTTGCGCGCGCAGGCTGGTCGAGCGCGAAGCCCGCTGGGCCGCGCCGCGCCACGTCCGTGGGGAGGCTGCTGCCATCTATTTTTCCTTAAAAATAAAGGCCCTTTGAATGGCAAAGTTGGTCACCGTGGCCACGCCTTGGGCGATGACGAAGGCGATGGTGTCTTTCACCGCCCCCTCAAAGCCGAGGGCCATAAGCGGCTCATTGAGCACCCAGTACAGGAAGTTTTGGACCGCAAAGGTCGAGGCGTACAAGATGCCCACGGTCGCGGCCGTGCGGCCAGATACCTTGGCCCCAAAGGTCCACCGCGCATTGGCTAGGTAGGCGGCGATGGTGCCAAAGACCCAACCGATGGCCTTGGCGGCGGAACGGTGCAGCCCCAGATAGGTCAATAGCAGCGTGAGACCATAGTCAATGGCGGCGGTAAATACGCCCACGGAAATAAAACGCACCAGCTGGGTGTGCAGCGAGGTGGACGAGGGCTTTACTTCTATGGCGTCGTCAGTGGAATTAGTCACGAGTGAGTAGCCTACCCGCGCAAGAGCGCTCGGTACATGTCCAACCGATCCACCGGGGCGGCGGATTCGGCGCCATAGGCGCCTATCCCGGCCAATTGCTGCAACGACGCCGCACACAGTTCCCGCACGTCGGCGCCGGAGAGCGCCGTGCCATCGTCATTGACCCAGCCGAGCGCATCCATGGTGGTCTCCACGACGGAATCGGTCAGCTCCGCGCCGCCCATACAGGAAAGGGCAAGCGCCATGGACCAAAAGGCGTCCTTGCCTTCATGGGTCACCTCGCGCGGCAGGCTGGCGAGCACGCGGGCGGTATGCGGTGTGAGGTCGGTTTCCCTACCTAGGTCCATCGCTTGCAGCAGCGGGACGAAGTCATAGAGTTTGGTGCGCTCAATTAAATCGCGCACGGGGGACGATACCGCAGAAAAGACCTCATCGGTAACTTCCTGCCCGGTCAATTCGCGGTTGACTCTGGTCAGGTCAAAGGGCTGAAAGAGCGATCCGGAGCCGCCCACGCACAATGCCTCTGGGGTGCCATTATCGCGGGGATAAATCTCAGCTACTACCAGCTCGAAGTCCCACAGTCCCCAGGCGAAGTCGATTTGATCGCCCTCGCGCCACAGGAACTCGGAAGCCTGGCGCTCCGGATCGATGCGCGGGCCACGGGCCTCGGTGTGTTCATAAAAGTGCCAGGGGGATTCCTCCTCCGGCAGGCCAAAGCAGATGCGCAGTACGCGGTGCAGCTCGGTGAAGGTCAGGGCATCGCTAAAACCTATCTGGCGGTGCACCTCGCCATCGGCGCGAATATTCGCGGCTTGGCAGATGATGGTGAGGGGCTCGCGTTTGAGGGATACCACGCCATCGGCGCGTTTGGCCCGCGCCTGTGCGATATCGGTGACCCCTGCATTCATGAGCCCCACCATACGCAAGTTTTAGGAAGCTAGTTTTGCAATATCCCGTGCTTCTAGCTCACTAATGAGGAATGTCAGCGCCGCACCAATGGCACCCAAGAGGGTCCACGGCCGCTTGGCACCGCGCTTGCGCAGGAACTTCACCATGCGGCGGGAAAGGGCAACGTTCATCCACCCGCCCAGGATGAGCAGGAGCACCACTGCGGCAAAATTAGCCCACGGCTTGAGGCCCTGATCGGAACCATCCTGCGGCGAGCGCGGCTCATCGCCATCCTGCTCGGCGTGCGCGTTGGTATAGGCCACCAAGGCGCCAAAGCCAAAGAAAGACAAGGTATACGCGGTGATCAAACCGCCCTTGGACGTGATCCAATCCGGATAGGAGGTCGCAATGCCCACGGCGGCAGCCTGGGTGATGCGGCCAGCCAGGGTGTCATCGAGGGCGTAGTTGTCTTGGCGCTGATCGTGCATCTCACGGTTGTTGGTCATAGCGACTACTTTAAGCGGCGGTAAGCTAATGCGCATGTACTCGGAAAAGACAGAGCATATGACGCCGGCGCAGCAGGCGGCACAGGATGTGCGCGCAGAGGACGATAAGCGCAACGGCCACTTCGAGGCCACGGAGCATACCGAGGTGCCGTTGAGTCCTTTCATGACGCGGCTTATGGCAGAGGAGTTGCCCATGCTGGATTCCTCCTCACGGGCTCGCGTCTATGAACTTTTGCGGGAGTACGACGGCCCGATTATTGCATCCCAAGAGGAACTGCCGGAAGAGATCCGCGCGCTCATGGATCTGTAAACGGGCACATTCGGGCAGTACAAGCGTCCGTTTTGTTCCGAATATCACTCGCGTCACTCCGCCTGCCCTCATGTGAGCTAGGTAGGCTAGAGAAGCGACATACATCCGTCGAGCAAAGAGTAAGAGATGGAATTACATACTACTGAAAAGTCCCTGCACGGCTGGGGCCGCACCGCCCCGACGACCGCCCACGTGCTCGCCACCGAAGACGTGGACGTCATCAAGAAGGCCGTGGCCCAGGTTGCAGAAGATAACTCGGATAAGCCCGCCCATCTGCGCCGTGGCGTCATCGCCCGCGGTATGGGCCGCTCCTACGGTGACCCCGCCCAAAATGGCGGCGGCCTGGTCATCGACATGCAAAAACTCAATAATATCCACTCCATCGACCCGGAGTCCGCTCTGGTGGACGTCGATGGCGGCGTCACCTTGGACCAGCTGATGAAGGCCGCCCTGCCGTATGGCCTGTGGGTTCCGGTTCTGCCGGGTACCCGCCAGGTCACCATCGGTGGCGCAATCGGCCCGGATATTCACGGCAAGAACCACCACTCCGCCGGTTCCTTTGGTGACCACGTGGTCTCCATGGAGTTGCTCGTGGCCGATGGCCGCGTGCTGCACCTGACCCCGGAGGGCTCCGAGGATGACCCGAGCGGCGACCTCTTCTGGGCCACCGTTGGCGGCATGGGCCTGACCGGCATCATCTTGCGCGCCACCATCCGCATGACCAAGACGGAAACCGCCTACTTCATCGCGGATACGGACCGCACCGATAACTTGGATGAGACCATCGCCTTCCACTCCGATGGCTCCGAGCACAACTACACCTATTCTTCCGCCTGGTTCGATGTCATCTCACCAGAACCAAAGCTGGGTCGCTCCACCATTTCCCGCGGCTCGCTGGCCACCCTGGCACAGCTGGAAGAGCTCGCCCCGAAGCTGGCCAAGGACCCGCTGAAGTTCAATGCGCCGCAGCTGATGACGGTGCCGGATATCTTCCCGTCCTGGACCATGAATAAGCTCTCCCTCTCCGCCGTGGGCTTGGCGTACTACACCATGGGTGCACCGGCGAAGAACCAGGTCAAGAACCTGACGCAGTTCTACCAGCCGCTGGATCTCATCGGCGAGTGGAACCGCGGCTACGGTTCCAAGGGCTTCCTGCAGTACCAGTTCGTGGTACCGACCGAGGCTGTGGAGCCGTTCAAGGAGATCATCCGCGATATGCAGCGCTCCGGCCACTACTCCGCCCTCAACGTGTTCAAGCTCTTCGGTGAAGGCAACCGCGCACCGCTGTCCTACCCGATGCCGGGCTGGAACGTCTGCGTGGACTTCCCCATCCGTCCGGGCCTGGGCAAGTTCCTGGATGACCTGGACCGCCGCGTGATGGAATTCGGCGGCCGCCTCTACCTGGCCAAGGAATCCCGCACCTCCGCGGAGAACTTCCACAAGATGTACCCGGGCATGGAAGGCTGGCTGAAGACCCGCAACGAGATCGACCCGACCGGCGTCTTTGCCTCCGATATGTCCCGCCGCCTCGAGCTGCACTAATCACTGGAAATAACACCTTTAAGGAGATTTACTGACCATGCTTAATGCAGTAGGCCAAGCACAACACATCCTGCTTCTGGGCGGCACCTCTGAGATCGGCCTCGGCGTCGTCTCCGAGTTCCTGCAGCGCGGACCGGCCAAGGTCACCCTGGCCGCCCGGCCGGAGTCCCCGCGCATCGCCCAAGCCAAGGCTGACCTAGAATCCCGCGGCGCTGACGTAGAGGTCCTGGACTTCGATGCCACCGACTTCGACTCCCACCCGGACGTTATTAATAAGGCCTGGGCCCGCGGCGACGTCGACGTGGCCATCGTTGCCTTCGGCACCCTGGGTGACCAGGAAGAGCTGTGGCAAAACCACGACAAGGCCGTTGCCTCCGCACAGACCAACTACACCGCACCGGTGTCCGTAGGCGTGCTCTTGGGCGAGAAGTTCAAGCACCAGGGCCACGGCACCATCATCGCTATGTCCTCCGTGGCAGGCATGCGCGTGCGCCGTTCCAACTTTGTCTACGGCGCCTCCAAGGCCGGCGTGGACGGCTTTTACATCAACTTGGGCGAGGCCCTGCGCGGCACCGGCGCCAACGTGCTGGTTGTGCGCCCGGGCCAGGTGCGCACCAAGATGTCCGCCGAGGCTGGCGACGCCCCACTGACCGTCAACGTCTCCGACGTTGCCGAGGCCACCGTCAAGGCCGTGCTCGATGGCAAGCAGTCCATCTTCGTACACCCACTATTTGAGTACGTTTCTTTGGCATTCAAGTTCATCCCGCAGGCCGTCTTCCGCAAGCTGCCGTTCTAAACGCCGCAGCTTTCCGCGCTGGCGCTAGCCGGCCGGCTCGCCTCCGCCCCGCCCCCGCTCTTTCGCTTCGCCGCACACCCGCAGCGAGGGAGGTGACGGGGGCGGTGGTGTATCAGGGGGACGTCGGCAAGCAAGTGCTCACCTGCCCGCGCCAAATCTGGGCTGTGGGGCTTGGGTATGCGAAACTAATGGGCATGACAAGCACCGCTGTACCCGCCCAGTCAACGCCCGTGAGCGAGGAAAACCGCACCGAGGCCTATCGCGCCGATGCGCTGACTCCTCGCGCAACCCTGCTGGGCATTGCGCTGGCCGCCCTGGCCGGTGGCGTGGTAACTCTGCTGGGCTGGTTTGCCTTCAAGACGGTCTCGCTGCCGTCTTTTAATACCTCCATGGTCACCCGCGCGCTGACCACGGTGGGGGTGGTGCTCACGCTGGCGCTGGCCGGCGGGCTGTGCGTGTGGTGGCTCTATGACCACTACAAAGAGTCCTTTGCCCGGCCGCGCTGGCGGGCCTGGCTGACCTACGCGGTCACCTACCTCTCCCCAGCCCTGTTGACCCTGGCCGCTGTGGGCCTGCCGCTGTCCGCCTCCCGCTTGTGGCTCGATGGCGTGCAGGTGGACCAGGCCTTCCGCACCCAGTTCCTCACCCGTTCGGTGGATGAGATGGGCTATGCGGACATGAACTACCAGGACATGCCGTCCTTCTATCCGATTGGCTGGTTCTGGTTGGGCGGCCGCTTGGGTGCGCTCATGGGAATTCCGGGCTGGGAGGTCTACCAGCCCTGGGCGCTCATCTCCATTGCCGTGGCCGGCTGTATCTTGGTGCCCATCTGGCAGCGCCTGACCAGTTCCCTGCCGGTCGCCACCGCCATCGCCCTGGTGACCACCGCGATTACGCTCACCATCGCGGCCGAGGAGCCCTATTCCGCGGTCATTGCCATGGGGCTGCCCGCCATTGCGGTACTTAGCGCCCGCGCCTTCCGCGGCTCCGGGCTGGCTACCCTGGGAGTGACGCTCTACCTGGGCATTTCCGCTACGTTCTATACCCTTTTCACCGGTGCGGCCGCACTTACCGTAGTCACCCTCATCGCGCTGTTTACCGCACTCTATGAGCATACGTGGCGCCCCATCCTGCGCCTGGTAATCATGGCGGTAGGCTCCATTGCCATCGCGCTTATCGCCTGGGGGCCCTACCTATGGTCGGTCATGCACTCACCGGTGCCGCTGCAGACCACCGCGCAGCACTACCTGCCGGAGGAAGGCACGCAGATTCCAGTGCCCTTCTTGTCCTTCAGCATTGTGGGCTTCCTCTGCCTCATGGGGCTTATTTACATCGTTATCCGCCTCAATGACGTGGAGGTACGCGCGCTGGGCATCTCCCTCCTTGGCACCTACCTGTGGACCGTGGTGTCTATGGTGGCAACCCTGGCCGGCACCACGCTGCTCAGCTTCCGCCTCGAGGTCATCGTGGTGCTCCTCTTTGCCACCGCCGGCATCCTGGCCTTGGCAGAGATTCGTCTACTCGGCGTGCACCGCCTCTACCCGGCGCGTTTCTCCCACACCACCAATAAGCAGATCACCGCGGTCTTTGGCATCATCTTGGCCCTGGCCGGCGTCTTCTATGCGCAGCAGATCCCAGAGGCTAACGAGGACGCCATCGATCACGCCTATAGCGATACCGATGGCTACGGCGAACGCGCGGACCGCTTCACCAGCGATTCCGCCCACTACTACCTAGATATCCACAACTTCATTCAGGACCAGGGCTATACGCCGGATGAGACGGTAGTGCTCACGGATGAGAAGACCTTCATGTCTTATTACCCCTACTGGGGCTTTAACGCCTTTACCAGCCACTACGCCAATCCTTTGGGCGAGTTCAGCACCCGCAACGAGCAGATTGAAACTTGGGCCAATGATTCCTGGGATATGCAGCCGGAGGAGTTCCGCAAGGCCTTGGATTCTGCTCCCTGGCGCAGCCCGGATGTGATGATGTTCCGCGGCGACTTGGAAAACAAGGACGATGGCTTCAAGCTCCACTTGGCAGAAGATATCTATCCTAACCAGCCGAATATTCGCTACCGCGCGGTCTTCTTCAATGCCGACGTTTTTGATGAGGGCTGGAAGTTGCAGCAAACCGGCCCCTTTGTAACAGCCGTTCGCACCAAGTAAGTTCACCCACACTTCCCGCCCGCGGCAGGGTGTGCCCGCGGGCCGAGGGGGTTATCTGACGTAAACTAATCGCCGTGTCAGATAGCCTCACTACGAATACCACCCAAGCGCGACCTGCCGCTGCCGGCTCCCGCTTCACCGCCGCCCCCGCGGGCCTGCGGTGGACCGCAATCATTGCCGGGCTGATTGGTTTCCTGTGTTTTGTAGCGACCCCGCTACTGCCGGTGACCCAAACCCAGTCCTCTTATGATTGGCCGCAGCATGATTCCGTGCAGTCCATCAACGCGCCGCTCATTTCCGTCGCCCCGGAGGACCTGAAGGCCACCATCCCCATCTCCGCAGTCGATGAACTGCGCGAGGGCCAGTCCATGGTCTACGGCACCGTCCCGCCGGAATCCAAGAAGGCCTCCAACCGCGGCCTTTTCGTCCGCGCGAATGACGAGGGCCTCTCTGTTGTCTCCTTGGATGAGGTGCTGCTTACCCTCAACGCCAAAGAGGTAGCCAAGCTCCCCAAGGACGCCAAGATTGATATTTCCGCTACGGGCGATGGCACCTCCGTGAGCGTGGGCGAGCATGAAAAGACCACCGAGGAGGATCTGCGCCCGCAGGTCACCGGCGTCTATACCGAAATCGACGATAAGGCTGACGTGCAAGCCCTGCTTGACGACGGCCTCAATGTCCACGTCGATATCAACTCCCGCTTTACCTCGTCCCCGACGTTGATCAAGACCATTGCCATGTGGCTGGGCATCGCCATGGTGATCGTGTCCCTGTTCTGCCTGTGGCGCATCGACCGCCTCGATGGCCGCCGCTTCGGCTTCATGCCCAAGACGTGGAAGAAGGTGCGCCCGCTCGATGGGGTGGTCGCTGCCATTTTGGGATTCTGGTACATCCTCGGCGCCAATACCTCCGATGATGGCTTCATCTTCTCCATGAGCCGCGTCTTCGATCACGCGACCTACATGGCCAATTACTACCGCTGGTACGGCGTGCCGGAGGCGCCCTTCGGCTCCCCTTACTATGACCTGGTTGCCGTACTCTCCCAGATTTCTACCGCTTCGGTCTTCGTGCGCCTGCCGGGCCTGATTTCCGGGCTCATCATCTGGTTTATCCTCTCCCGCGAGATGCTGCCGCGCTTTGGCCAGCTTGTCGACGGCCGCCGGGTCGCCCACTGGACCGCAGCGCTGATGTTCCTAGCCTTCTGGCTGCCGTATAACAACGGCACTCGCCCAGAGCCCATCGTGGCGCTCGGTGTGATGTTTACCTGGGCTTCCTTCGAGCGCGCCATTGCCACCCGCCGTTTGCTTCCGGCGGCCGTGGGCACCATCGCCGCAACCATCACACTGGCCGCCGGCCCCACCGGCCTTTTCGCCGTGGGCGTATTCCTCGTCAGCCTGCCGCACCTCTTCCGTGCCATGGCCGAGCGCGTGCCGTCCATGGGCGGTGGCGCCCTCGGCTGGCTTTCGCTCATTGCGCCGTTCCTGAGCGCTGGCACCGCCATCATGGTCGCCGCCTTTGGCGACCAGACGCTATCTACCGTGCTGGAGTCCACCCGCGTGCGCTCCGAGGTCGGCCCCTCCCTGCCGTGGTACGCCGAGTACGCGCGCTACTCCACCCTCTTCCAGGAATCCGTGGATGGCTCGCTGACCCGCCGCTTCGCGGTCTTCACCATGCTCTTCTGCCTGGTGCTCATCGTGGCGGCCTTTATCAAGAACCGTCGCGTCGTCGGAGCTGCCGTCGGCCCGACCCAGCGCCTGCTCATCATCGTGGCGTTGTCCATGTTCTTCCTCATGTTCACCCCCACCA
Source organism: Corynebacterium sp. ACRPJ (assembly GCF_022347345.1). Classification (NCBI taxonomy): domain Bacteria; kingdom Bacillati; phylum Actinomycetota; class Actinomycetes; order Mycobacteriales; family Corynebacteriaceae; genus Corynebacterium; species Corynebacterium sp. ACRPJ. The sequence continues at coordinate 21,994 of NZ_JAKRNC010000015.1, read as the reverse complement.
AGTGGACCCACCACTTTGGCATCTACGCCGGCGTGGCCGGTGTCATCGCTGCGCTCGGCGCCGTGGTGCTCTCCCAGTTTGCGCTGCGTTCGCCGCGTGCTCGCACCTTCGCCATCGCCGCGGTGGTCTTCTTGCTCGCCATCTCCTTCGCCGGCTGGAACGCGTGGTGGTACGTATCCTCCTTTGGCATTCCGTGGTGGGATCGCACGGTGCAGCTCAAGGCCATCGAGGCCAATAAGGTGCTGCTCGCCATCGCCCTCATCATCTTCGCCATTGGCGTGGTGCAGTCCCTGCGCCATAGCTACCGCAAGTCCCAGGCGGAAGAGGCGGGCGCGCTCGCAGAGTTTGAACAGAATGCCGCCGCCAAGGTCTCGCGTTCGGCCGGCATCATGTCCGCGCCCATCGCCCTGGCCTGCGCCATCGTGGTAGCGCTTTCTTGTGCTTCCTTTGCCAAGGCCACCGTCTCCCAGGCGGATTCCTACTCCGTGGGCAAGGGCAACCTGGCTTCCCTGCGCGGCAATACCTGCGCGCTGGCGGATCAGACCGTGGTGGAGACCAATACCAATGACTCCTTCCTGACCCCGGTGGACGGCGACTTGGGCGATTCCCTGGTGGATGAGGACGAAACCCACACTGGTTTCGATCCGAACTTCATCCCCGAATCCATCGAGCCGGAAAACCAGAACTCCGCCTCCGTGGGTGCCATCGCGGATGGCTCCAGCGATTCCTCCTCCGATAGCGCCGAGACCGCTACCTCCGGCGCGGATGCTGAATCCGGCGGCGCGAGCGATTCCGCCGACTCCCAGGAGTCGAAGGATAAGAAGGAAAAGAAGGACAAGAAATCCAAGGAAACCACCAATACCTCTGAGGGCGGCGTGCGCGGCACCCAGGGCGTCAATGGTTCCACCATGCACCTGCCGTTCAACCTGGATTACACCAAGGTGCCGGTGCTCGGTTCCTATAACGAAGACCAAGACTCTACCTCTGAGGTGACCACCAAGTGGTACAACCTGCCAGAGGCCAAGGACAATACCCCGGTTCTCGCCGTGTCCGCAGCCGGCAATATCCACCACCACGATGTCAACGGGGTGGAGCAGGAAGGCATGGAGCTTAGCCTCGAGTACGGCACCATCGATGACTCCGGCAAGGTCACCAATACCGGCGAGGAGGAACTCTCCGCCGTCGGCGCCACGCCGAAGTGGCGCAACCTGCGCCTGCCGCTGGATAAGCTGCCGGAGGACGCCAATGTGGTGCGCCTGGTAGCCACGGATGATTCCACCGATGAGGATGATTGGCTGGCCTTTACCCCGCCGCGCGTGCCGGAGCTGGATACCATCAATAACCAGTTCTCCAAGGACACCCCGGCGCTGCTGGACTGGGCCGTAGCCCTGCAGTTCCCGTGCCAGCGCACCTTCGACCACTTTGCCGGTGTCACGGAAATCCCGGAGTACCGCATCCTGCCGGATTCTTCGGCACAGACCTCGCTGACGGACTTCCAGTCCTTCTCCGGCGGTGGCGCCATGTCCACCGCGGAGGCGGTCAACTACTCCTACGAAATCCCGAGCTACCTCAATAATGACTGGGCCCGCGATTGGGGCGCCATTGAAAAGTACGAGCTGCGTACCGATTCACAGGGCAATGCCCCAGTCCCCGCCGAGATCGATTATGAGGACATTACCCGCTCCGGTCTGTGGCAAGACTCCGAGATGAAGATTCGCCCCGAGGGCGAGGAATAGTCTCACCTGCGGCCGCGCCCCGGCCCCGCTGCGGGGCGCGCAACCGCCGCACGAACCAATCGCCTAGGAAAAAGATCATTAGCGAGGCGCCAAAGAGCGGCGCGATGATCGAATAGGCCACCACCCCCGCCAGCACGGCGGGGGTAATTTTTAGCTCAGGCAGGCCGCGGCGCGGCTTTATCCACCACATCCACAAGCCTGCGCCACTCACCACGAGCAATCCCAAAGCCAGCGCCGCCAAGGCGATCTGGCTATAGATACCGAAGAGCGTCCCCATGTGCAGCTGGATGAGCCACGAGGTTAGCTGTGCGGCAAGCGGCCAGTCGGCGGAATTAATGCGGTCAATGACCTCTCCATTCGGGGTCACTGCTACGGCATCGCTGCGCAGCTTAAAGGCCGCACGAGCCTCGCGCACGCCCCACGCATCGCCTGGCTTTTCCGGTGGGGTCATCTCCAGAACCCCGGTCAATCCTTGGCTGCGTGCTGCCGACAATGCGGTTTGGGCCCCGGCAAGTTTCGCAGCGCCCTCGTGTCCCGCATGACCCGCATGGCCCTTGTGACCAGCGTGGCCGGAATGCTCCCTCGCTTCGTTGCTAGCGCCCGCTTCCGCAACGGAGGTTGCCACAGACGGTTCCTTCCAATTCAATTCCTCGCGCACCTTGCCAATCGCGGTACCCGCCACCAGCGACCACGTCAGGCCGGTGGCGGTCAGGAAGAGAAAGCCCGGCAGCAACCAAGCGCCCGCGCGGGCATGCAACGTCAGCGGCTTGGAAAGCCGCTTTCTATTCTTCTGCTTACGCTTAAGCCACAGGTAAATGCCAAGGATGCTCAGCGCACCGAGCCACGAGGCCGCAAGTTCGGCATAGAGGCGGCCAGGCTCGCCCAGCCACAGGGTGCGATGGCCATTGGAGGCCCACGTACGGAAGGGGAGCGCGCGGGATCCGCCATATTGTTGTAGTTCGCCGGTGATATGCAGATCCACCGGATCCACAAAGACGGCGCGGGTGTAACTGGCGTTAGGTGCGCTGGGGTCTGCGAATAGCACGCGGGTGGTTTCCTGCGGATCCTCGGAAGGCTCGACCTGAACCACGCGCCCATCTGGGTGCTCGCGCTGGGCGGCGGCAATCTGCTCGTCTAGGCTGCGTGGGTTGCCTGGCGCGGTAGCGGTTACCTCATCGTGGTAAATCCACGGTTCAAAGGTGGGTGCCAAGGCGTAGAGAAAGCCGCTTAACGCTGCGACTATGAGGAAGGGCGCGATGATAACGCCGGCGAATTTATGCAGGCGCGATAGCGCGCCATGGGTGGATATAGTCATGCGGAACTAGTCGCACCCTTGTTGAAACTAGTTCCCTTTTAGTATGGAACCGCCAGGAACCTGTTATTTTTCTAGCTCGCCTGCCAGGAACGCCGCCGCATCCCGCACGCGCTGCCGCGCCACCGCCGGAGTAGATACGCGGTGGGTGGAAATATAATCGCGTGCAGCCGCACCTGGCACGGAAACGCGCGCGGCAATCTCATCCTCGGTGGCGGTCTGCACGAAACTGTGCGGACCTAGCTCAGATAGATCCGCTGGGATGTCGTATCCAGCGCGCAGGTCCTCCGGCAGATTTGCCAGGGCGCCGAAGTCGGGGAAGGTGAGCAGGAGGGCGTCGGCAGGCGCCAGCGCCGCTAGCGCCCCGCCGGAGGAATAACCCCAGGTAGTAACGCTGGAAGCACCCTGCGCGCGGGCATAGTCGATGGCCTGCTGCACGGCAGTGACCATGTCTGCCACGGTGTGCTCGGGGGCGAGCGGATAATCCACGTCAATAATGGTGGTGCCGGATAGCTGCGCGGCGGCGGCTACCTCGGGGCGCCACTGCATCTCCAGCGCTTGGCCATCGCCGCGCCACCAGCCGCCCGAATGCAGCGATACCGCCCACCGGGCGGTGGGCGTGCTGGGCCGGAAAATGGCACCCACCTCAGACTCTTCTACGCTGATGCCCTCCGTGTACGCAGTACCTGGCAGCGCATGATCCACCGCAGTACCAAGCACCATCATTGCCGCATGGGTAATGCGATCCGGCAAGAGCGCGCAGTATTGGTCCGCCTCAGGGGAGCCGCCCCCGGCCCACGGCGGGCGAAAATCCGGGGTGTCATAGTGGGCGTCGATATAGGCAACGAGCTGCTCAAGCTGTTCCTTTTCCTCCATCTGGCGGTCTTGGCCGCCGATGTGCCATTCCTGGCCGGGCTCCAGCGGGCGGTGCGGGTCCTGGTTAGCATCTGCGTTAGTCATGCCACCGAGCCTACGCGCACCGCCTAGCGGCTAAAAGGGCTACCAGATGGTGACGCGGTCCTCTGGCGCAATGTACATGGCAGAATCCTCCGCCACGTCAAAGGCCTCGTAGAACTCCGCGATATTGGCAGCGATGAGGTTGCAGCGGAACTCCGCTGGCGAGTGCGGGTCAATGGCCAGGTACTGGGTGGCCATCTCTGGACGGATGGCGGTGCGCCACACGCGGGCCCAGGCGAGGAAGAAGCGTTGTAGGCCGTTGTAGGTGTGCTCGGCCAGCTCTGGCTCGGCGCCTTCTACCTCGAACTTCTCCTCCTTTCCCTGCAGGTCAATGCCCTTATCGGCGCAGTAGTTCTTGAAAGCCACCACGGCGATGCCCAGGCCACCGAGGTCACCGATATTCTCGCCCAGGGTGAAGCTGCCGTTGACACCGGTGGAGTCGATGCCAGCCTCCTTGAGCACCGTCGGTACCTGTCCATTGAATTGCTCCACCAGCTTGGCGGTGAGCTTGTCAAAGGCCGCGCGGTCCTCCTCGGACCACCAGGAGTTAAGGTTGCCCTGGCCATCAAATTGCGAGCCCTGGTCATCAAAGCCATGTCCAATCTCGTGGCCGATGACGGCACCGATGGCGCCGAAGTTTTCTGCGGCATCAGCATCCGGGTTATAAAACGGCGGGCGCAGGATGGCGGCCGGGAAGGTGATGTCATTGACCACCGGGTTATAGAAGGCGTTGACCGTCTGCGGGGTGGTTACCCATTCATCGCGGTCGGCCGGCTTGCCAATCTTGGCCAGCTCAAAGTCATGGGAGAAGGCGGAACCGGCGCGGGCATTGGCCAGCAGGTCCGCACCCTTGCCAGAGACCTCGAGCCCGGAGTAATCGCGCCAGGAATCCGGGAAGCCAATCTTGGCCTTGAACTGGGACAGCTTTTCCAGCGCGCGCTCGCGGGTGGCCGGCGTCATCCACTCCAGCTGGGAAATGCGCTCACGGTAGGCGGCGATGAGGTAGTCCACCAGCTCATCCATCTCGCGCTTGGAAGAGGCCGGGAAGTGCTTATCCACAAATACCTGGCCAATCTCTTCGCCCACGAGGGACTCGGCCAAGCCCACGGCGCGCTTCCAGCGGTCGCGCTGCTGGGTAGCGCCGGAAAGCTTGGTGCCATAGAACTCGAAGTTCTTCGCGCCTACCTCCTCCGGCAGCATGGCCGCACGGGAGCGCAGGATGTGCCAGGTGGCCCACAGCTGCCAATCGGCCATGCGCGCGGTGGTAAAGAGGCTCTCGAAGTGCTCGAGGTAGGACGGCATCATATTGACCACGCGGTGCTCTGGCAGGTTGCCGCCGGAGAGCAGAGCGCGGGTCATGGTGGGCAGCTCGCTAAATTCGCAGGGGTTATAGGTCTTAACCGCATCGCGGGTGGAGACCACGTCCCAATGGCCAGCGGCCAGCTCCTTTTCCAAGGCAACGATGCGATGGGCGGCTACCTCGGCGCCCAGGCCAAAGAGGCGGGCTGGGTCGAGGAATTCCAGCATCTCGGCCACGTGCTTTTCATAAGCACTCAGCGTTTCCGCGTGGGCTTCCTCGCGGTAATAAGCCTCATCCGGCAGGCCCAAGCCGGATTGGATGACATAAGCAATGGCATCCTCGGAACCGGAGTCCTTGGACACCCAGAAGGTCACCGGGGAGCCGACGCCGGTGCGCTCAAGCTCACCCAGGCGCTGCGCCAGTTCTTCCGGGTCGGCCGCGCTCAGGCGGTCCAGATCCGCGTCCAATGGAGCCATGCCGGCCGCGTTGACTCCCTCGGTATCCATAAAGGAGGCATAGAGCTTGCCCGGGCGGCCGGTGTCCTTGTCCACGATCTCATGGACGAGTTCTTCGGCTTCGTCGCGCAGCGCGTGGAAGGTGCCATCCACGCCGCGATCATCGGGAATGACGTGGCTTTCCAGCCAGGGTCCATTGACTAGTTGATAAAGATCTTTCATGCTTGCCACTCTAGGTCAAAGCAGCAAGATAAGGTGTGGGCTATGGAATTTTATCGCTTTCCTCCAGCGCATCCGCGGCGCCTTTTCCTCGCCGTTATTGCGTTCGTGGCGGTGGTTCTCGCTCTGCCCACAATTGTGCAGGCGGCGCTGGCGGATTCCTCCGCGGACGTCGAGCAGGTCACCCTGACCGAGCCCAGCCAGGATTGGGAGATTGACGTTGCCGATCTCTACTGCGAGCGCGATTATGAATCCCTCGCCAGCATCGGCTGGACCTGCGGTGATGTCAGTGTGCAAGCCACCCTTACCGAGGATGCCAAGGACGATGCCACCACCTTGCGCCGCATGGTCCGCGCCCTAACCATGGCTTCCCTGCCGGCCGACGCCCCCACCTTTGACGGCACGAATGGAGCGCTCCTGCTTGCCGACGCCCCCTCCTCCACCGCCGCCCTCTCCCTCGACGGCACCGGCGAGGACGAAAACAAGGATTGGGTGGTCACCGTGACCGGCAAGGGCGATCAGGCCCGGGCCACCACCTCCCGCATCTGGCATGCCTTCGGCCAAGAGGATCTGCCCGCTGCGGCCGATGCAGAATTCGCTGACTTCTCCGGGGAGTTGATGTTCTAGATGTCTAAGCTCTTTCGCACCACGCTGTGGATCCTGTCCGGCATTGGCCTCATCGCGTTCTTTTTCCAGACGCTGAGCACATTTTTGATCTCTCCCCTGATGGGCCTGCTCAGCCTGCTCATCGCCGCCGTTCTCGTGGCGCTGGTCATCTTCTTGCTGCAGCGCAGCCCCATGTGGGCCCGCCCGGCGCGCCTGTGGGCCCTACTGGCTTTCCTTTGGGGCGGCGGGGTGGCCGTAGCCCTAGCGCTTATCAGCTCCGGTCCTGTCATGCAGCTCGCCATTGGCACCGGCTGGGTCGATGCCATGATGTCCTGGAGCGGCGCCTACCCAGAGGAAATCTCCAAGGCCACCGGCGTCATCTTCGTGCTCATGTCCTTCCGCCAGCTCAACCGCCCGTGGCATGGCTGGATAGTGGGCGCAGTGGTGGGCCTAGGCTTCGAGGCCTGCGAAAACATCCTCTACGGCGCCATGGGTGCCACCATGCATCCCGATAGCGATATCCAGGGCTTATTTGAAATGTGGGGCCTGCGGCTTATCGCCGGTCCTGGCCTACACGTCTTGCTCACCGCGCTGGCCGGCTGGGGCATCGGCTGGGCGCTCTATGCCGCCGCCAAACCGCTGTGGTGGCGTATCGGCGTCTTTCTCGGCTGCCTCGCCGCCGCTTTCCTCCTGCACTTTTGCTGGAACTACATGCACGATTCCGAGGTGGCCGCCATCATCCAGGCCGTCACGGTAGCGCTTATCCTCTACCCGCTGAGCATATGGCTGGTGCTGCGCGGCAATAAGCTCGCCAAGGCCGATGAGAGTTATAGCCACAGCACTGCCGACGACGCCCTCGCCTACATCCGCTAGAGCCGCCGACCACTCTGCACAACAAGCACGTTTCGCCCTTTTCATGCTCCGTGAGAGACGAAACGTGCTTGTTCTGCATTTTCTCGAGCCTCTAAAAGCCCTAGTTGCACACGCGCATCGGCGTTACCTGCGCCAGTGCTCGATTAGCGCTCGCGCAAGCCTGGCGCTCGTAGTTCGCTGCCGTGCGGGTGGCATCTCGTACAGCCTGTCGCGCTGGGCCTTGCAGGTGCAGATCGTGCTCGATACGAGCTCCAATGGCCTCGCTCGAACCGCCGGGGATTGCGCCTGGGGCATTATGTACGGCGCGGGTGACGTCAGCGGTATGGGTGGCCGCATCACCATAGGTATTGGCGGCTACGGTAAATCCAGGGGCGGTGGATACCGAGGCATGGATGCGGCGATTGTCTGACCAGCCAAACTTGGTACCGATAACCCCTGGAATCCGGGAGGTGCCAAAGTCTTGCCGGTAGCCATCGGCAGCCACAGGAGCGGCAGTAGCCATGCCGGTCCTGATGGGTGTGGCAACGGGATCGTGCTGGATACGCGAGGTAAACCGCGCTACATCCTCGGTGGAGGTGGTCGTTGTCCCCCAGTAGCCGGTGTAGTGCGTTTCGCGCAGGCCAAACTCGTGGATGATGCTGGGGATGGCCTGCGGGTAGCGGCGGTCCAAGTCGGTAGCCACGTTGTCATCGCTCACACGAATCATATGCTCCACGCGGGCTTTATCAGCCGGTGCACCGTATTTTAGAACCCAATAGCCCAAGTAGAGCTTGCTCAAAGACAGCGCGGGGCGAGACTCATGGGAATTAGCGGTGGACACCGTGGCCCCAGAATCGTGGCGGACGGTGATTTGGGTGCGCGCGGGCACAGCGTGCGGGTCGAGAGTGACAGCCTGGGCGGCGGGGATGGTAACGAGGGAGAGTGCGGTAACCAAGGAGCCTACCGCCAGCTTTTTCATCATGAAAATATCCTAGCGCCACCGTGGGTATTACGCACCGGCTTCTACGAGCAGGACTCCCCCGACAATGAGCACCACGCCGAGGGATTTCAGCCAGGTAAATGGCTCCTTGAACAGGAGGTAGGAGGCGATGGCGGTCAAAGCAACACCGGTGGCAGCCCAAATGCCGTAGGCCACGCCCAGATCCATGCCGGCCTTGAGTACGAGCGCCAAGAAGCCGTAGGCAGAGACATAGCACAGGGCAACGAGCGCCACCCAGAAGCGGCGGCCGGTTACCGCGGACATGCGCAGGCACAGCGTGCCGGTGACCTCAATGGCGGTGGCGAGGAAAAGGAGGAACCAGATCATTGCGGCGCCACCTCCACAGTATGGTCTTGATCCTCGTCTGGTTTCGCGCCCATTTCCACGCAGAATACGCCGCCCATGATGAGCGCGATGCCGGCGAGTTTTACCGCGCCGAGCGGCTCGCCAAATAGCGCGGCGGAAAGCAGCGCAGTGGAAATGACCCCGCCGGATGCCCAGAGACCGTAGGCCACGCCCACGTTGACGCCTTCTTGCATCACGCGGTGCAGCAGCACGAAGGCAAGGATGAAGCAGAGGGCGGCCACGCCGTAGATCCAGAAATGGTCCACGGCGTATTTCAGCGCGACAGTGCCCACGACTTCGCTGGCAATCGCGAGAAAAAGAATGACCCAGGCCCTCACTCCATCAACTCCTGTAATTCGCGGGCGTCGATTCCGTGCTCGTGCATTTTAACGCGGCCGCCAGCGTGCGCGATGGCCTCGCGATCCCAGAACTCCGCGGCGCGGGCGGGATCGTGGGAGGCGCCATCGGCGCGGACGACGCGCCACCAGGCGGTATCGGCACCGCCGCCATAGCGCTTTAACACGGTGCCGACGTTGCGCGCGCCGCAGCCGACCACCTTGGCCACCTCGCCATAGGAGGTGACGTTGCCGGGTGGGATTACGGCAACGACCGCCAATACGCGCTTGACCAGTGGCGACTCACTCATCGCAATTACTGCGGGTCGAGTCCCAGCACGTCATCCGATTCGGTCGGCTCCTCTTCGGGGGCGTCGTCGACCTCGGTAAGGGTGATGGTGGCACCGGTGGAATCGGCCAAAAGGCACATGCGACCGAAGGGTGAATCCCATGGTTCGCGGATGACCTCGCCGCCTAGTTCCACGGCCTTCTTCGCAGCGGCGTCGATATCGCGCACGCCCAGGTAGGTCTGCCAGAAGCTCGGGACCTGCGGCGGGAACTGCCCCTCGGCGTTCCACAGCCCGGCAAACGGCGCACCGTCTTCTTCCGCGGTGGCGTAGATGAAGTTCTCATCTTCGGACTGCATGGCGCGGATTTCCCAGTTGAAAAGCTCGCCATAAAAATCCATCGCGTTCTGGAAGCCCGAGGTAGCGGTGAGCTCGTGCCAGACCGGGGTGCCGGGCTCGCCGGCGGCCACGAAGTGCTCTGGGCCGGCGGGTTGGATGAGGCCGAACATGCCCCCGGCGGCGTCGACAAGCAGGGCCATGTGCCCCAGCTGCACCTGCTGCGGCTCCACAAGGATGCGCCCGCCCAGGTTCTGCGCGCGCTGGCAATCGCCCGCGATGTCCTTGGACAGGAAGTAGGTCACCCACGTATCCGGCATGGGGGCCTCCTCCGGCTGCGGGATGAGCCCGGCGATGGGCAGACCCTGCAGGCGCGCCATTTGATAGGGATTTTCTTCGCCGGACTCGGCGGAGATTTCCCAGCCCAGCACCTGCCCGTAGAAGTGCGCGGACTTGCGCGGGTCCGAGGTGGTCAGGTCGATCCAGTAGGGCATGCCCACTTCAGCTTCGAATGCTGGCATCTACATATTCCTCCACTTTTCCGGATCAAAGTCATCGTCGGCCGTGGCTTCATCAAAGTAATCATCGTCATCGTCCGGCTCGCCCACGCGCGCGCAGGCGTCCTCGATGCACACCTCATCGCCTGGGTGGAGCATGGCGCCCCGGCGCGTTTCGGGCTCGCCATTGACCGTGACTACGCCTTCTGCGATGAGCTCTTTAGCCTCGCCGCCGGTAGCCACCAAGCTGGCCAGCTTGATGAACTGGCCCAATTTGATGGCGTCGCCATTGATAGGAATGTCTAGCATGCCGCCCAGCTTACCCAGCCCGCGCGCGGCTATCGCTACGGGTGGGCGATATGGAAGAAATCCAGGACCGTATCGGTGGTCCACTCCGCTTTCACCAAACCGGAATGGTCCGTGGCCCCGCCGTTCCACGTGTGCGTGCCACCGTGGATGGTGTACTGCTCGGTGCGCGCATCACATACCCGCCAGGTGAAGTGCTCCACCGCTTCTTTCCGACGCCGCTTTGGAAACGGATTGCACCCATTCTCCCTCGCGATTCCGCGTAGCGATTGCTTCACCGAGCGGTAGTGCGCGCCGTGCTGGTGCCCGCCACCGTATTTCATGAGCACGTCGTCCGTGCCGTGAATATCGAGGTAATCGGTGGGCTCGCTGGCACAGTCCTTTTCCACGCGGTCATACTTGGCCGCCGAGACCGTCGCCACCGCATTAAATAGTCCCGGCCGCTTGCAGGTCACCGCGCGGGCGAATCCACCACCATTGGAAAAGCCCACGCCATAGGTGGTATCAGAGGCGGGATAGTGGCGGCGAACGAAATCAATCGTGTCATCGACGTATTTGAGGTCATCCTCCAAGCTGGTTACCGCATACGGTGCCGGCGCCCACGCCTTGCCCGCGCCTTGGACGAACACCGTGATGGCATCGCCCTGGGAGAGATCGGTGCCTTTGAACATATTGCCAGCATCCATCTCATAGCCGTGCATCGCCACGACCACGGGCAGGCGGTGGTGCTTATCCGCATTAAACGGCACGTGCACCACAAAACTGCGATGATTTTGCAGGTTAATGATCTGGTACTGACCATTGGCCGTTGTGCCTTGATCCGGCAGCGTGGTGATATAGCCATCGGCCGCGCCTTGCGATTCATTCGGCACGCTGCCCGGCTGCGGCGGTTCTTCCTCGCACCCTGCCATGAGCCCAGCGGCCGCGCATAACCCGGCGCATAGGGCCAGTGCTTTCTTGCCTACCTTAATCACGGGCGCGCAGCTTCACCGCAGTGCCGGTCGCGGTGACCATCAGCATGTCGTTCGAGGTGCCCATGGGCGAATAATCAAAGGCGATGCCCACCACGCCATCGGCCCCGAGCTCCTGCCCGCGTCGCCACAGCTCATCGAGTGCTGCCTCGCGCGCCTTGATGGCCTCGCTCTCATACCCGGCGGAGCGTCCACCGGTGATATTGCGGAGGGATGCCCCGAAATCCTTCAGCATATTAATACCGATGACGGTTTCCCCGGCGATGATGCGGATATAGTCCGTAATCTCATAACCATCAACGGTATTAGTAGTGGTAAAAATCATGGCCCCAGATTACATGGCTATAAGCCCACGCATTCCTTCAAATAGGATGACCACACCCAGCAGCAGAAAGACCACGCCGCTGACAATATCCACCCAGGCGGAGTTCTTGGCCATCCACTTCGAGACCGCACGAGTACTTAAAGCCACGCCTACAAAGAGCACAAGGCTTTCCAGAATCAATACGGCACCCACCAGTAGGTTGGCGCCAATGCCCATCCCGGGGTCGATGAAATTGGCAAAGATGGCGCCGAAGAAGATGACCACCTTAGGGTTCGAGAGATCGCAGATAAAACCCATACGATAGGCGGTGGCCGCCTTGATAATGCCGTCCGGCGTAAACCCGCGCGGCTGCGGGGTGCGGGTTTCGGTGCCCACGACGGTTGCGGGCGCACGGCGCTCCTTGATGCCGCCGGTAATGGCGGTATAGGCCATCCACAGCAGGTAAGCGCCACCAAGAATCTGCAGCGCTACGAGGATGCCAGGGTGCGCAGAAATCAGCGCGGATAGCCCCGCCAAGGAGGCCACGGTCCAAATGGTAAGGCCGGTGGTACTACCAAGCGCCGCCCATACGGCTGCGCGCGTAGAACGCGCACCTAAGCGAATGATTTGCACTACGTCTGGGCCCGGCGAGGCCATCGCCGCGAACCACACGCCCATTAAGGTCACCAGGGCGCTAATAGCCACCTAACACCTCCATACTCGCATGCGATTGGATTAACACATGCCACTATAAGAACCCTCTCACCTGCAGCGAAACAGGTAATTAATGTGATTTAGGCAGCTTCTCAATCTATCTTTTAGAATGACGTGCCTGGCCCAAGGTGTGTCCGCTCAGCGTGTGGTTTAACACTTATGAGACTTGCCGGTCACAGCCTCAGCGTTTTGTTTGCGCAGCCCGCAGGCCGTTCAAGATCACGATCACTTCGGCGACCTCGTGAACCAACACGACGGCGGCCAGGCCCAGCACGCCGCTGATCGCCAGTGGCATCAACACGATGATGATGGCCAGAGACAGCACGATGTTCTGGTTGATGATCCTGCTTCCTCGGCGGGCGTGCTGCAGCGCCTTCGGGATTAGCCGGAGGTCGTGGCCGGTGAAGGCGACGTCAGCGGACTCGATCGCGGCGTCAGAGCCGGTCGCTCCCATCGCTATGCCCACCGTCGCGCCCGCCAGTGCCGGCGCGTCGTTGATGCCGTCGCCGATCATCGCCGTCGGCGTCTTGGAGGAGAATTCGGCGACGATGCTTGCCTTGTCCTCAGGGCGCAGCTCGGCGCGCACGTCGTTGATTCCGGCGATTCCAGCCAGCGCCCGGGCGGTGCGAGTGTTGTCGCCGGTGAGCATGCTTACTTCCACGTCGTTGGCGTGCAGGGCCTGCACGGCTTCGGGCACCTCGGGCCGCAACTCGTCGCGAACCCCGATCGCCCCGGCGAGAGCGTCATCGACGGTGACCAGGACGCAGGTCTGACCCTCGGACTCCATGCGCTCAACGTCCGCTTTCAGTGGCCCGGAGTCGATCCATCGGGGGCTGCCCACCAGCACCCGTCGGCCTTCGACGGTGCCGCCGATGCCATGCCCAGCTTCCTCGCTGATGTCCGAGGCGGTGGGCGCTTCGGGCCCTGCTGCCGCGATCGCCGCGGCGAGGGGGTGCGTCGATTGCTGCTCAACTGCCGCCGCGAAGGAAAGCACCTGCGTCCGATCGAATCCGTCTGCCGGGACCACTCCGGTAACCTCAGGCTGGTTACGGGTAAGGGTTCCGGTTTTGTCCACTGCCAGGTGACGGATGCCGCCGAGTCGCTCGAACGCCGCGCCGGACTTGATGACCACTCCGAACTGGCTGGCCGCGCCGATCGCGGCCACGACCGTCAGCGGCACGGAGATTGCCAGCGCGCACGGCGACGCTGCGACCAGGACTACCAGCGCACGGGTGATCCACGTCTCAGGGTCGCTCAGCAGTGAGCCGATAACGCCGACCAGCACCGCCAGGATCATCACCCCGGGCACTAGGGGTTGGGCAATCCGGTCGGCGATCCGGGCGCGGTCGCCCTTTTCCGCCTGCGCTTGCTCGACTAGGTCCACGAGTGTGGTCAGCGAGTTGTCCGTTCCAGCTGCGGTCGTCTCGACCTCCAGCACCCCGGCGGAGTTGATCGCTCCCGCAGGCACTTCGTCGCCGGGCGCAACCTCCTCCGGAATGGATTCTCCGGTGATCGCTGAGGTGTCAAGGCTGGAGCGCCCGGACCGAATGATGCCGTCCGTGGCGATCCGCTCCCCGGGGCGCACGAGCATTAGCTCGCCAACCTCGAGGTCCTTCGCTTCGACCTCGGCCGCTGTGCCGTCGCGCAGCACCGTCGCGGTCTGCGGTACCAGCTTCAACAGCGCCCGCAGTCCGCCTTGGGCCCGGTCCATCGCCTTGTCTTCCAGTGCCTCGGCGATCGAATACAGGAACGCTAGCGCCGCGGCCTCTCCGACGAATCCGAGGATCACCGCACCGACCGCGCTGATCGTCATTAGCAAGCCAATGCCGAGCTTGCGCTTCGTGACAAGGTTCCGGATCGCTCCAGGCGCGAACGTGTAAGCGCCCAACAGCAGCCCAACCCAATACAGTACCGTCGCGGGCGTCTCCAAGTCGGACCAGTCCAGCGCCAGTCCTGTTATGAGGGCTACGCCGGAGAAGATCGGCAGCAGTAGCTCAGGGTCCTTCCACCATGGCCGATCGAGCTCGTCGATCTCCGTGGCGGGTTCGTGTTCGCATCCACATGCTGAACTCATACGTCCGCTCCTTTCTCGCCGCAGCCGGGCACCGAGCACTCAGTGTCGATGCAGGGGGCATTCTCGTCGACGGCCAGTGTCGCGTTGACTAGCGCTTCGAGCGCTGCCGCGAGGTGCGGATCGGCGATTTCGTAGCGGGTCTTACGGCCCTCCGGCTCAGCGACGACAATGCCACAATCGCGCAGGCAAGACAGGTGGTTCGAAACGTTCGAGCGGGTCAGATCCAAGCTTTGCGAGAGCACAGCCGGGTAGCTCGGACCGTCTAGTAGGGTTATCAGGATTCGGGAGCGCGTCGGATCAGCCATGGCCCGGCCGAGCCGGTTCATGACGTCGAGGCGCGAAGCAATAGTCAGCATGTGCTGAACTATACAGTGTGCGATGAACTATTTAAAATGGGCTGAACTAACAGTCACGCGAAAGTCCTGCGACCTGCAAGAATTAGTCGATGGGATAGCCGATGACTAGTCCTTCACGGTTTGCCTGCCAACCCAACGAGGGGCGACGTGGGCGGCGAAATTCTCCAGAATCTTCACGTGGATGTCCACACCCACCCCTGTGGGGATGGTGATGAACAGGGTGTCGGCGGACATGACGGCGGCGTAGGTGCGGCCAGCGACACTGACACCAGGTTCTCCATCAAGAGCTAGACACTCACGGACATTGCGTACGGGTCAAACCACACGTAGCGAAGCTTTCTAATAGCCAAATGACTATCTCTTTTCGCTGGTATCCGGGAATGATACTTCCTTGAAGTCGGCGGTGTTGGCTACCCCGCGTACGAAGTACTGGAACTACTGCTTGGAAACCACTTTGGTCTACGAAGCCATAGCCCTTCAAGCTACATCGCAGGAAAATTCCATTTCACGGTCGGTATGGGCCTTTTGCAGTTGGTTAATTCGAAATTTGTTCACCGTCTCCTTAGCCACCCGCACGATTAACGCGCTGTTTCGCCATCTTCGCGCGAGGCGAGCAGCTCCTTCAGGTGCGTATCGATGTCATCGAGCTTTTTAATAACGGCAACGGCGAAAACGATACTAATGACTAAAGCGATAATGCTGAGCATCAATGTCCCCCTTTCTCTGGCAGTTCCCTCCATCGGATCTGATTCCTTGCCCGACGATTAAACCATGGTTCTGGCCCAGCGGATAGGGGTGCGCGGTGGGAAAGGGGGACGTCGGCAAGCAAAAGCGCCGCGCCCCCAAGGATGGGAAACGCGGCGCTAGAGCAATCCGGCGGGAGGCTACTTAGTGGTCAGCGCCCTGGATGGAGTGCTTGTGATCGCGGACTGCTTCGCCCTCAGCGTAGAGCGGCATATCCTGCTTAGCCTTGTACCACTCGGCGTGGTTTGGCTCGAGCGGGGTGCGGCCGGCGATGAGGTCAGCGGCCTTCTCGCCCACCATCATGGTTGGGGCGTAGATATTGCCGTTGGTCACGGACGGGAAGACGGAGGCATCCGCAATGTAGAGGCCTTCGACGCCCCACACGCCCATGGTGTCCGGGTTAACCACGGCCATTGGATCGGACTCCGCGCCCATCTTGGCGGTGCAGGATGGGTGCAGCGCGGTCTCGCCATCGTTGCGGACCCACTCCAGGATTTCCTCGTCGGTCTGAACATCGACGCCCGGGCTGAACTCGCGGGCGCCGACTTCTTCCATGGCCTTGGTATCCAACAGGGAGCGGGCAACGCGTACGGCCTCTACCCACTCGCGGCGGTCCTGGTCGGTCTTCAGGTAGTTGAAGAGGATGGAAGGCTTATCGTGGATATCGGCGCTCTTGATGTGAACGTGGCCCTTGGTATCGGAGAACATCGGGCCAACGTGCCACTGGAAGCCGTGCTTGACGTCCGCCTTCTGGCCGTCGTAACGCACGGCCATCGGCAGGAAGTGGAACATGAGGTTCGGGTAATCCTCGTTCTCATTGGAGCGCACGAAGCCGCCGCCCTCGAAGTGGGAGGTAGCAACCGGGCCCTTGTGGGTCAGCAGCCACTGCAGGCCCATGAACGGCCAGCGCCACTTATCCAGGTAAGGCTGGGAGGAAGCGGTGGACTTGGTGGTCTCATACTGGATGTAGACCTCGAGGTGGTCCTGCAGGTTCTCGCCCACACCCGGCAGGTGCTTGACGACGTCAATTCCGTGCTTCTCCAGAATCTCACGGTCACCAATGCCGGAGATTTCCAGCAGCTGCGGGGTATTGATGGCGCCGGCGGACAGGACGATCTTCTCGGCGTAAACGCGGTGAACGCCACCCTGCCACTCGTACTCGACGCCGACGGCCTTCTGGCCTTCGAAGAGGATCTTGGTGGTGAACGCGCGGGTGCGGATCTCGAGGTTCTCGCGATCCATGTTGGGGTACAGGTAAGCGCGGGCAGCGGACCAACGCTTGCCGTTCTTAATGTTGCGGTCGAACGGAGCGAAGCCCTCCTGGCGGTAACCGTTGACGTCATTGGTCAGGTTGTAGCCGGCCTCCTGTACGGACTTGAACAGGGCCTGGAAGAGCTCGGAGGTAGCCGGGCCGCGGGAGAGGTACAGCGGGCCATCGTGGCCACGGCGCGGATCGTTCGGCTCGGCCGCAGCGGCGGTCTCCATGCGGTTGAAGTACGGCAGGCAGTGGGCGAAGTCCCAGTTTTCCATGCCTGGGTTCTGGCCCCACTTCTCGTAGTCCATCGGGTTACCGCGCTGGTAGATCATGCCGTTGATGGAGGAAGATCCGCCGAGGACCTTGCCGCGGGCGTGGTAGACGCGGCGGCCGTTCATCTCCGGCTCTGGATCGGATTCGTACATCCAGTCGTAGTTCTTTGCGCCAATTGGGAAAGAGAAGCCGGATGGCATGTGAATGAACAGATCCCACAGGGAATCTGGGCGGCCGGCCTCGAGGACCAGCACGCGGGTGTTCTTGTCTTCGGTCAGGCGTGCGGCGATGACGGAGCCTGCGGAGCCACCGCCAACGACGACTACGTCGCTTACTTCATCGGTGACCTTCTTAGCGGAGCGCTTCTTGGTCAGCTTGTCCATAAAACCCATAAATCCCCTTCTTTCTGTGAAATATTTCACACGTCAAGATTGCCCACTGGAAGTGAAAATGTTGTAATTTATACAAAAGTCTGTATTTATTCACATCGCCTTATGTGCGGGCACTATCTCCAAGAGTACACACCCCTCTAGAAGTTTGCCCATCTTAATGTATATTTACCTTGTCCGGATGGATGTCTCTGGAGATGAAATCCGAAGTCTTTGCGCATAGTTCGCCCTAATATGATTCATTTCACTCACCTATCTCTCCCTGCGATCTTGTGAGACTTTTGGGGCACTCGTGCGAAAGATTCGGCCCAAACCAACCAACAATAGGAGAAGTAGATGGCTAACTTTGACCCTCACGATCCTGAGGAGTCTCACACTTCAAATAAAGACCCCCAACAAGGGGGTAAAAACGCCTCTCTCGCAACCCCGTCCGGGGAGACCAAAAAGCGCAGCCCGCGCTACCAGGTCCGCGCCCTCGTCGGCAGCTATAAGGCCGAAACCGGCGACGATGTAGGCGCAGACCAAGTCCCCGCCCCCAAGACCAACTGGCCGGTATTTATCATCTCCGGCGTCCTCATTATCGCCATGGCGCTTTACGCCGGGCTCGGCCGCGATTCCGCGGCGGAGACCCTGGCTAGCGTCACCGGCTGGATCGGTCACAACCTCGGCTGGTTCTATGTCCTTACCGCCACCATCGCCGTGGTCTTCGTGCTCTATATTGCCTTCTCCAATGCCGGCAATATCCGCCTAGGCCCGGACCACTCGCGGCCGAAATTCAATACCTTCTCTTGGGCGTCCATGCTCTTTGCCGCCGGCATCGGCGTGGACCTCATGTTCTTCGCCGTGGCCGAGCCGGTGACCATGTACATGCAGCCACCGGTGGGTGACGGCGAGACCATGGAGGCCGCCAAGGAAGCCGTGGTCTACGCCATGTTCCACTATGGCCTCACCGGCTGGGCCCTTTACGCCCTCATGGGCATGGCCTTCGGTTACTTTGCCTACCGCCTCAATATGCCGCTGGCTATTCGCTCCGCGCTCTACCCGCTCATCGGCAAGCGCGTCCACGGCCCCATCGGCTCGGCGGTAGACATCGCCGCCATGCTGGGCACCGTCTTCGGTGTGACCGCCTCCCTGGGCATCGGCGTGGTGCAGCTGTCCTACGGCTTCCACCTCATCTTCGGCATCGAACAGGGCCTGGGCCTGCAGTCCGCCCTCATCATCATTGCGGTGGCCATTGCCACGCTGTCGGCCGTATCTGGCGTCGATAAGGGCATTCGCTTCCTCTCCGAGCTCAACGTCTACCTGGCCATCGCGCTGATGGTCTACGTCGTGGTCTTTGGCAAGACCGCCTACCTCTTCGATGCCATCGTGACCAATATCGGTGACTACGTTGCAAAGTTCCCGTCCTGGACCATGGAGACCTTCGCGTTTGCTGATGACCAGGCCACCGTGGATACCTGGATGCAGTCCTGGACCCTCTTCTTCTGGGCCTGGTGGATTGCCTGGGCTACCTTCGTCGGCCTCTTCCTGGCCCGCATCTCCCGCGGCCGCACCCTGCGCCAGTTCATCTTCGGCACCTTGACCTTCCCGTTCCTGTTCATCCTGATGTGGATGTCCTTCTTCGGTAACACCGCCTTGGACATGGTTCGCTCCGGTGACTACCCCGAGTTCGCCGAAAACGCGATTAACGTTCCGGAACAGGGCTTCTACGACATGCTGCACGAGTTCCCAGGCTCCGGCATCGTCATCTTCTTGACCACCTTCATCGGCCTGCTGCTCTACATCACCTCGGCCGACTCCGGCGCGCTGGTGATGTCCAACTTCACCTCCCGCATCACCGATAACCGCCAGGATGGCGCGCGCTGGCTGCGCATCTTCTGGTCCATCACCGTGGGCGCGCTGACCCTGGCACTGCTGCAGATCGACGGTATCGCCACCGTGCAGTCCGCGACCGTCGTGATGGGCCTGCCCTTCGCGTTCGTGGTCTACCTCATCATGTTCTCCCTGTGGAAGTCCCTGCGCCTGGAAAACGTCCAGCGCGAGGCCCGCACCACCGCTATGCACGGCATGATTTCCAGCCGTACCGAGCGCGAGCCTTCGGATTCCAACCTGTGGAAGAACCGCCTCGACCGCGCCAATACCTTCCCCTCCAAGCAGGAGATGGATACCTACCTGCGCGAAACCGCTACCTACGCCCTCGAACAGGTGGCAACGCACATGCGCAACCGCGGCTACGATGCGCTTCTGCTCACCAGCGAGCTTCCCGACGTCGAACTTCCCCAGCTCGACCTCGAAGTTAAACTGCACAATGAGCGCATGTTCCGCTACCAGCTCTTCCCAGTCGCGGCCGAGCGCCCCGACTTCAGCACGGGTGAGGGCGATGAGTACTACCGCCTCGAGGTCTACGATATGACCGGTTCGCTGGGCTATGACGTCTACGGCTATTCCGAGAACCAGATCATCAATAACGTGCTGGATCTCTACGAGCGTCACCTGGCCTTCCTCTACATGCAGCAGACCCAGCCGGGCGATTCCGATGTCTCCGATGGCGCTGAGCCCGAGCGCACCTGGCGCGAAGATAGCTAAGCTGGCCAGTACAACTACCTCTATGAGAGAAAGGTTGCTTTTCACTTGAGCACCCAGAACACTTTGTTCGACCCCACCCAGACCGAGCTGCTAAAGGGCGTGCATGCCGACGGCGCGCCGAAGTCCCTGTTCATCAACGGTAAGTGGGAAGCCGCCCAGAGCGGCGAGACCCGCACCATCACCTGCCCGGCCGATGGCTCCACCGTCGGTCTGGTCTCCGAGGCCTCGGACGAGGACACCGAGCGCGCCATCAAGGTTGCCCGTGAAACCTTCGACAACGGAGAGTGGGCCAATACCCCAGCCGCCGAGCGCGGCAAGCTGGTCATCCGCGTGGCCGATTTCATCCGCGAGCACAAGGAGCTTTTCGCTCAGGCCGAGTCCGCCGATACCGGCAAGCGCTACGAGGAATCCCTGGGCGATATGGATGACATCGCCAACGCCTTCGAGTTCTTCGGCACCCTGGCCCAGCACCAGGCCGGCCGCGTAGTCGACCCGCAGGATCCCAACCTGCGCTCGCGCATCGACGCCGAGCCTGTCGGCGTCTGCGGACTGATTACCCCGTGGAACTACCCGCTGCTGCAGGTCTCCTGGAAGGTGGGCCCGGCCCTGGCCGCCGGCAATACCTTCGTCCTCAAGCAGGCGGAGCTCACCCCGCACACCGCGATGCTGCTCATGGCTGCCCTCAAGGAATGCGGCCTGCCGGACGGCGTGGGCAACCTCATCACCGGCGCTGGCGCTAACTGCGGCAACCCGCTGTCCCAGCACCCGGACGTGGACATGGTTTCCTTCACCGGCGGCCTGGTTACCGGCAAGATCATCGCCAAGAATGCAGCCGAGACCGTCAAGCGCACCGCGCTCGAACTCGGTGGCAAGAACCCGAACGTCATCTTTGCCGATGCCGACTTCGACGTCGCTGTGGACAACGCCCTCAATGGCGCCTTCTTCCACTCCGGACAGGTCTGCTCCGCAGGCTCCCGCATCGTCGTGGAAGAGTCCCTGCACGATAAGTTCGTCGACGCCTTGGTAGAGCGCGCCAATAAGATCAAGATCGGCGGCCCGACCGACGAGAAGGCCGAGACCGGCCCGCTCATCTCCGCCGAGCACCGCGAAAAGGTCGCCGCCTACGTGGACAAGGCTCGCGAGCAGGGCGCCAAGATCCTCACCGGTGGCCGCGCCGCTACCAGCGAGGACACCAATGGCCAGCATGGCACCGGCACCACCGACCTAGGCGCTGGTGTGTACTACCTGCCAACCATCATTGACGGAGCTACCCGCGAGATGGACTGCGTCCACGACGAGGCCTTCGGCCCGACCGTGACCATCGAGATCTTCACCACCGAGGAGGAGGCCATCGCCATCGCCAACGACACCGAGTACGGCCTGGCTGGCGCCGTCTATACTTCCGACGCCGGCCGCGCCGAGCGCGTTGCCCGCGCCCTGCGCCACGGCACCATCTGGATCAACGACTTCCACCCGTACCTGCCGCAGGCAGAGTGGGGCGGCTTCAAGCAGTCCGGCAATGGCCGCGAGCTTGGCCCCACCGGCTTGGCCGAGTACCAGGAGCACAAGCACGTGTACCAGAACCTCTCCCCTGCCGCTTGGGATCAGTTCGGCCTGCAGTAACTAAGCCGGCCACATAGCATTCAGCCCCCGCGCTCTTCGTGTGAACTGGCCCCCGAAAGTTGGACTGGTTTAATTCTAGGCGGTTAGGGCTGCAAGGGTCTGATTTCGATATTGCATCGGGGTCAGGCCCTTGAGTCGTTGTTGGATGCGTTCGGTGTTGTA
>NZ_JAKRNC010000014.1:0-50376 GCF_022347345.1 Corynebacterium sp. ACRPJ | reverse complement strand
TGCCAGGAGGGGGCGTCGGCAAGCGGGGTGGCACCCACCGAGGTAGGCAGCGGCCGCTCGGGTTCGGGCTGGGCGCAGCCGGCGAGGCAGAAAGCGGCCAGGATGGCGAAAATGAGAGTGCGCTGCATTGAAAATCCCCCCGAATTGAAAAGTGCAACGCCCCGAAGTTTAGCGGCTGACTGTGAATCGCGCACTCCAACTTTTGTATAGCGCGCGAATCGCTAGAATGACAGACATGCCTAATACTTCCCAGTCGCAACAGTGGTTTGAGCGTTCCTCCAAGGTGATTCCGGGCGGGGTGAACTCGCCGGTGCGCGCGTTTGGCTCCGTGGGTGGCCAGGCTCGCGTGATTGAGCGCGGCGCGGGCTCTCGCCTGTGGGACGCCGATGGCAATGAGTACGTTGACCTGGTCAGTTCCTATGGCCCGATGATTCACGGCAATGCGCACCCAGAGATTGTGGAGGCCGTGCAGCAGGCGGCTGCGGGTGGCTTGAGCTTCGGCTCGCCCACCGAGGGTGAGGCCTTGCTGGCGGAGGCCATCGTCGCGCGCACCGCGGCCGATAAGGTGCGCATGGTCAACTCCGGCACCGAGGCCACCATGTCTGCGGTGCGCTTGGCCCGCGGCTACACCGGCCGCGCTAAGGTTTTGAAGTTCGAGGGCTGCTACCACGGCCACGTGGATGCACTGTTGGCCTCGGCCGGCTCCGGCGTGGCGACCTTCGCGCTGCCGGATTCCCCGGGTGTTACGGGCGCGACGGCGGCCGATACCATCGTCGTTCCTTATAACGATATCGAGGCCGTGCGCGAGGCATTTGCGCAGCACCCGGGCGAGATTGCCTGCATCATCGCGGAAGCCTCGGCCGGCAACATGGGCACCGTGGCACCAGAGGAAGGCTTCAACGCCGCGCTTGCCGACGTCGCCCATAGCGACGGCGCCCTCCTCATCCTCGACGAGGTCATGACCGGCTTCCGTACCTCCTATAAGGGCTGGTACGGCGTCGACGGCGTGGCGGCGGACCTGGTGACCTTCGGCAAGGTCGTCTCCGGTGGCCTGCCGGCCGCTGCCTTCGGCGGCCGCGCCGAAGTTATGGACTACCTCGCCCCGGACGGTCCGGTCTACCAGGCCGGTACGCTGTCCGGTAATCCGGTGGCCATGGCCTCCGGATTGAAGTCTTTGGAGCTGGCCGATGAATCGCTCTACGAGCGCCTGCAGGCCAACGCGGACCGCCTGACCGGCATGATTTCTTCCGCGCTGTCGGCCGAGGGCGTAGCGCACCACATCCAGCGGGCGTCTTCGATGTTCTCCATCCGCTTTGCCGAGGGCGAGGGCCGCAACTTTGCCGATATGCAGGCGGCCGAGACCTTCCGCTTCACCCCGTTCTTCCACGCCCTGCTGGATAACGGCATCTACGTCGCGCCGAGCCCATTCGAGACCTGGTTTGTCTCGGATGCTCTTACCGACGCCGACTTTGAACTCATCGAAGCCGCCCTCAAGCCCGCCGCGCAGGCGGCGGCCGCCGCGCGTCCCGCACATTAAGTCCCGCACACCAAGGAGAGACATGACACGCACTATCGTTCACCTCGTGCGCCACGGCGAGGTCCACAACCCGGAGAAGATCCTCTACGGTCGCATCCCGGGCTATCACCTGTCCTCGCGCGGGCATTCCATGGCGGCGCGCACCGCGGAGTCTTTCCGCGACCACGACGTGACCTACCTGGCGGCCTCGCCGCTGCAGCGCGCCCAGGAAACCGCGCGGCCGATTGCGCAGGTAACGGGGCTAGACGTGGACGTCGATAAGACGCTCATCGAGTCCGGCAACCGCTTCGAGGGCCTGCGCACAAAAGGCCTGCGTTCCGCGCTGTGGAACCCGCGCCGCTGGCCGCTGCTGGTCAACCCGCTGGAGCCCTCGTGGGGCGAGCCCTATGAGCAGATTGCCGAGCGCATGCTGGGCTCCATCGAACGCGCCCGCACCGCCGCGGCCGGCCACGAGGCGATCTTGGTCAGCCACCAGCTGCCCATCGTGATGGTGCAGCGCACCGTGCTGGGCCAGCGCCTGCCGCACGCGCCGTGGAACCGCGAATGCGACCTGGCCTCGGTTACCTCCCTGCTTTTTGAGGATAACCAGGTCACCGATATCTTCTACTCCTCGCCGGCCCAGGAGATTTAATGGCACTACAACGCAGACGCGCAGTCGGCGCGGTGCTGGCGGCGGCAGCCATCGCGCTGCCGCTTGCCGGTTGCTCGCAAGACGCCGATAATGCTCAAAACGCCGTTGCTACCGGCGGCAACTTCGAGTTCATCACGCCCGGCGGCGAAAAGGTCATCAATTACGAGGAATCCGAGCGCAAGCCGCTGCGCACGTTCTCCGGTGAGGATGTGCGCTTTAGAGATAAGACCATTTCCCTGGAGGACTATGACGGCGAAATCGTCGTGCTCAACTCCTGGGGCCAGTGGTGCGCTCCGTGCCGCGCCGAGGCCGATGACCTCCAAGAGATCCACTCCGAGCTACAGAAGCGGAAGATTGGCACTGTCTTGGGCATCAACGTGCGCGACTATAACCCGCAGGTGTCCAATGACTTTCTCAAGGATAATGGCCTGACCTACCCCTCCATCTACGATCCACCGTTTAAGACCGCGGCGGCCCTGGGCGGCGTGCCCAC
Organism: Corynebacterium sp. ACRPJ; assembly: GCF_022347345.1. Classification (NCBI taxonomy): domain Bacteria; kingdom Bacillati; phylum Actinomycetota; class Actinomycetes; order Mycobacteriales; family Corynebacteriaceae; genus Corynebacterium; species Corynebacterium sp. ACRPJ. Next base: position 47,715 of record NZ_JAKRNC010000014.1, on the reverse strand, counting down.
CTCTGTGGTCCCGACCACCATCGTCTTGGATAAACAGCACCGCCCGGCTACGGTCTTTTTGCGGTCCATCACCGCTCAAGATGTGATGGACGTAGTGGACAAATTAGAAAAGGAATAAATGGACAACGCAGCGAGCATCGGCAACTCTTTTGCCGAAGCCGCGACCTCCGGCCCTCTCATTCTGGGCCTGTTCGCGGCCGCCGTGGCGGGGCTGGTGAGTTTTGCCAGCCCGTGCGTCGTCCCACTGGTGCCTGGCTATATTTCCTACCTGGCCGGCGTGGTGGGCGGCGAGGTTACGTTTGACGGTGAGTTGGGGGTGGGCGTCGGCAAGCGCAGGCAATGGGCCGTGGTACTGGCCGCCGCCTTGTTCATCCTGGGCTTTACCGTGGTTTTCCTGCTGGCGACGGTCTCCGTATTCGGCGCGATTTCCGCGCTTCGGCTCAATGAGGAGACGCTCATGCGCATCGGCGGCGGCGTGACCATCCTGATGGGTGTGGTTTTCCTCGGCGCGATCCCGGCGCTGCAGAAGGACACCCGCATGGCGCCGAAGCGCTGGACCACCTGGCTGGGCGCGCCGCTGCTGGGCGGGATTTTCGCGCTGGGTTGGACGCCGTGCTTGGGCCCAACGCTGGCCGCGATTATTTCCGTATCGGCCGGCACCGAAGGCATGACGGCCGCGCGCGGCGTGCTGCTCATCATCTTTTATTGCCTGGGCTTGGGCCTGCCGTTCCTGCTGGTGGCGCTGGGCTCCGCGCGGGCAATGCGCTCGATTTCGTGGGCCCGCAAGCACTCGCATACCATCCAGGTCATCGGCGGCGTGGCCATGATCCTCGTCGGCTTGGCCCTGGTAACCGGCCTGTGGGGCGAGTTTATTAACTTCATCCGCCAGTGGACCGTGGACTACGGCGCCACCCTGATTTAGGAGAGACGTGAAATATTTCCGCAAAGCCTGGCATTGGCTGACCAGCATGCGCACGGCACTGGCGCTGCTTTTCTTGCTGGCGCTGGCCGCGATTCCCGGTTCCTTGCTGCCGCAGCGCGACCTCAACGAGCAGAACGTGCAGGACTTCATCGAGTCCAACGGCAACGTAGCGAAGATCTACGACAAGCTGCAGCTTTTCGACGTCTTTTCTTCCGTCTGGTTCCAGGCCATCTTCATCCTCTTGGCCATTTCCCTGGTGGGCTGCATCCTGCCGCGCTCTTGGGATCACTACAAGGCGTGGAAGACACCGCCAACGCGCGCGCCGAAATACCTCCACAAGCTGCCGCTGGCGGCCGAGGGGCACTCGGATAAGAGCGAGGACGAGCTATCCGCGGAAATTACAAAGCGCCTGAAGAAGTGGCGCGTGGCCGAGTACGCCCCCGAAGAAGACCGCGCCGGCGTGCATACCTTCTCCGCGGAGCGCGGCTACGGCCGCGAGCTGGCTAACCTCATTTTCCACGTGGCGCTGGTGGCCATCTTGGTCACCGTCGCTGCCGGCCGCTTGGTCAACTATGAGGGCCAGGTCATCGTGGTCACCGAGTCCGGCTCGCAGGGCGGCGGCCAGACCCTGGATCAGTCCACAGAGTTCTGCAATACCTCCACGTCCAACTTTGACTCCTTCCGCGCCGGCCCGCTTTTCGACGGCACCGGTCTCCACCCCTTCTGCTTCATCGCCCATGACTTCGCGGCGGATTACCTGCCCAACGGCCAGGCGGAGATGTTTACCTCCAACGTCTCCTACGCGGAGGGCGAGGACATCTACAAGGATGACTCCGAGTGGAAGGACTATGAGCTCAAGGTCAACCACCCGCTGCGTTTGGCGCACAACCGCGTCTACTTGCAGGGCCACGGCTACGCGCCGACGGTCACGGTGGAATGGCCCAATGGCGAAAAGCGCACCCAGACCATTCAGTTCCAGCCGAATGACACGACCTTCTTCTTGTCCTCCGGCGCGATGCGCTTCGACCCACCGGCCGGCATGCACCCGGATCTCTATGACCGCCGCCAGAACCAGATCGCCATCCAGGGCCTCTTCGCGCCCACGGCCGAATGGGCCGGCGAGAACGGCAAGCTGCTGCAGTCCGCATATCCCGGGCTGCAGGATCCGGCGATGGCCATCGATATCTACCGCGGTGATGCCGGCCTGGACACCGGCACCCCGCAGTCCTTCTTCTCGCTGGACCCGAACCTGGTGCAGTCCGGCCAGCTACAAAAGATTGACCGCGTGAACCTCAACCAGGGCGAGGACGTCACCCTGGACGATGGCACGAAGATCACCTTTGACGGCGCCAGCGAGTTCGCCAACTACCAGGTCTCTTATGATCCTTTCCAGAAGTGGGTGCTGGCCTCCGCGCTGGTGATGCTCATTTCCTTGGTGGGATCGCTAGTGATTAAGCGCCGCCGCGTCTACATCCGCCTGCGGCCGAACGCGGCCGGCGGCACCGACGTGGAAATGGGCGGCCTCGCCCGCACCGACCGCGCCGGCTGGTCCGAGGAGTTCCACGAGCTGCACCGCGCGCTGCTGGAGCTGCCCGACCCAGACGAGGTCGAAGAAGACGAACTTTATACCGACGATTAGCGCCCCGGCCCGATCCAACAAAAGTTGGATTGGGCCGTTTCGCTGAGTAAGGTAATCAGCACTTATCCCGCACGTGTGAAGGCTAGGAGCATTCATGCAGATCGATCAGAATCTGTCTAATTTCTCGGATATCGCGGTGCAGACCGCCTTTGTGGTGTACTGCGTCGCGCTCTTTTTGTCGCTGTTTTACTACGGCCGCATGCAGGGCATCATCGAGGGCCGCCGCGCCGTGAAGTCCGAGGCCGCGAAGGTCTTGGTGGGGGCGGGCGCTGGGGGCGTCGACAAGCAGAGCTATGCCGGCGAGGTTGCCCAGTCTTCTTCCGGAATCACGGCCGATGAGCTGAAGGAAAAGGAGCGCAAGGCCGATAAGCTCGGCGGCATGACCAGCGCGCTGATGTGGGTGGGCATTGCCCTGCACGCCGCGGCGATTGTGTTACGTGGCCTGGCTACCGGCCGCTTCCCGTTTGGCAACCTGTACGAGTACGTGCTGATGGTGAGCTTTGGCGTGCTGCTGGTGGGCAATATTGCCATGCAGCGCAAGGAATGGCGCACCGTGTGGCCGTGGTTGCTCACCCCGACCCTCGCGCTGATGTTTTATGGCTCCACCAAGCTCTATGCCGAGTCCGCCCCGGTGGTGCCGGCGCTGCAGTCGCACTGGCTGCCCATCCACGTCACCGTGGTTTCTTTGGGTGCGTCCATCGGTATTATCTCCGGCATTGTCTCGCTGCTGACGCTGTTCCGTATGGCGCAACCGAAGCATGCCGAGCATGGCTTCTTCGGTGCGGTGGCCCGCCCGCTGCCTTCTGCCGCGAAGATTGACCAGCTGGCCTACCGCCTGGCTGTTATCACCCTGCCGACCTTGGGCTTGGGCATCCTCTTGGGCGCCATCTGGGCCGAGTCCGCCTGGGGCCGCTTCTGGGGCTGGGACCCGAAGGAGACCGTGTCCTTTGCCACCTGGATCCTGTATGCCGCTTACCTGCACGCGCGTGCGACGCCGGCCTTCCGCAAGGCGGCGCCATGGATCAACGTTATGGCGATGGCGCTGATGGTCTTCAACCTGATCTTTATCAATATGGTCGTCTCCGGCCTGCACTCCTATGCGGGGCTGAACTAGATGGCGGAGCATACGAGCCCGCGCCATAAACAGGGAAAGCCGGCCGGCGATAATGCCGTGATTTTGGGCCTTGGCGCCCAATTTGCCGAGCGGCGCCGCGAGTTGGGCATTTTGCAGCAGCAGCTTGCCGACGCCGCCGGTATCTCCCGCTCCACCCTCCACACCATCGAGCACGGTGGTGCGGGCGTGCGTTGGGAAAAGATTACCGCCGTGGCCGAGGCCTTAGGCCTCGAGATGCGGTTTGTGCCGAAGGAAGCCTAGTCATTCTCGCCGTCGGCGTCGCGTTTGCGGCGCTGGCGGCGTTTTTCTTCTTCTGCCTCCTGTGCGCGGCGCTGCTTGAAGCGCTCCTTTTCTAGGTTCCACAGGAATTCCTCGTCATCGTCGGGGCCCTTGATAGCGCGGGGTTGTTCCACCTCGCGCTTTTTCCATGTCGAGGGCCCGAAGGCCTTCCAGACGAGGTAGGCGGCGAGGACAAAGAGTAGGAGGAGGATGATTCGGCCCATGCGTGCGATTCTACCTGCACCGCGTACAATCAACCCCCATGACGCATAACCCTGAGCCACCCAAGCCGGACCCAGAACTGCGCCGCCGTTCGCGCGCGGCGCTGTGGAAGTACGGGCTCGCCCGCGTAGTGCTTTTTATCGCATTGACCGCGGTGATCGAGATTTTGGCCATCACCATCGGCTTTCCCATCCCGGTGCTCATCGCGGCGCTGCTGGCGCTTTTTGTGGCGCTGCCGCTATCGATGCTGATCTTTAAAAAGTGGCGCATCGAGGCCACCCAGACGCTGGCCGAGTACTCCGCCCAGCGCAAGGCCCACAAGCGCTGGGTCCAGGCGGAGCTGGAAGGCCGCGCCGCGCAGGACTAGACGATGATGAGTGCTGCGGCCTCGATCACGGCCCACAGCAGCATCGCGCGGCCGGTCAGACCGAGCACGGGGATAAGCTCTGGGCCTTTGGCGCCGCGGTTGACGGTGCGGATGGCGCGCAGCGCAAGGGGGAAGTAGACCAAGCCGGCGAGCGCGAGCCAGCTGCCGAAGGCGATGCCGATGGTCAGCAAGAATGGCAGCAGGAGCAGCACCGTAAAGAGCAGGCGCGCCTTCTCGTTGCCGAGGCGCACGGCGAGGGTAATCTTGCCGGTCTCGGCGTCGGAAGGAATATCGCGGATATTGTTGACCAGGTTGACGCCGGAGCTCATCGCGCCGATGCCCACGGCCAGTGCGAGGCCCGACCACGATAGGCGGCCGGCCTGGGTGAATTCGGTGCCAAGCACGGCGACGAGACCGAAGAAGATAAAGACTGCGACCTCGCCGAGCCCGCGGTAGCCATACGGGTTCTTGCCGCCGGTATAAAACCAGGCGCCGGCGATGCATAGCGCACCGACGAGGATGAGCCACCACGCATGCGCCGCGAGGGAGAGCGCGATGCCGGCGAGCCCGGCCACGGCGAAGGCGGCAAAGGCCGCGAGCTTTACGTGCTGCGGGCGGGCCAAGCCACCGCCGGTCAGGCGCTGTGGGCCGGTGCGGTCGTCGTCAGTGCCGCGGATGCCATCCGAATAGTCATTGGCGTAGTTCACGCCGATGATAAGCGCCCACGCCACGATGAGGGCGAGGAGCGCGCGGCCCACGTGGCCGCCGTCGATGCCGAATGCCGCGCCGGTGCCCGCAATGACGGGCGCGAACGCGTTGGCCCAGGTATGCGGGCGCGCGCCCTCGAGCCAATCCTGAGCAGTGGCGGGGTAATTACCGGCGGAACGGGCCCCAGAATTCGGGGCAGACTTCGACGCAGACATAGCCACCATTGTGCCACTGCGGCACGCGCGGGCGGCAATTAGCCAAGGTAGGCGCGACGGCGCAGCCGATAGGCAGCTAGTGCCGCGAAGAAAAAAGTGGCATTGGTGACCGTCATCGCGGCGGAGGTGGCCGCATCAAGCCAATAGGCCAGCCAGAATCCTGCGACTGCGCTGAGTGCTGCGATACCGCAAGCGGCGAGCATTAGGGTAGGCACGCGGCGGGTGAAAAGCCGCGCGGTCATGGTGGGAAAGACCATCAAGGCGATTACCAGCATGGCGCCGGCGGCGTGGAAAGCGGCAGTAGCGGTGCAGGCAACTACCGCCATAAAGGTCGTCTGTACAGCGCGGGAGTGGACCCCGCGCACGGTGCAGAACGCAGCGTCAAATGACGTGGCTGCTAGGCGCGGCAGGGCAAACGCGAAAAAGATCGCATTCGCGGCGAGCACGGCGGCCATGACATAGCAATAGTGGGGGTTAGAAAAGGCGGCGAGGTTAACATCGCCAACCAAGACGGCGTGGACGTCGATATGCACGTGGCTCATTCGGGTGGAGATGAGGATGACGCCGGCGGCAAAGAGGGCGGGAAAGATGAGGCCCAGGGCGGCGTCGGCAGTAACCAGCGCGCTGCGCTGCAGCCACCGCGTGCCAAGCGCAACGGTCAGGGCGCCGGCTGCGGCGGTAATAAGCAGCAGCGGGGAGTCGATATCGGAGGTTAAAAGGTAGCCCACGGCGATGCCGGGGAGGACGGCGTGGCCGATGCCGTCGATAAGCATGGCCTGTCCCTGTAGAACTACAAAAGTGCCGGGCAGCGCGCATGCTACGGCGGTAAGGACGGCGAGCAGGCAAGCGGTAGCGGCAAGGGTCATGGTCGAAGCTTTCTGATGACGAGGCTGAACGCTACGGCGGCGGCTTGCACCAGCACGATGATGGGGCCGGTGGGCAGCGGACCGAAGGCGATGGAAAGGTAGCAACCCGCGGCGGCGGTGAGCGCGCCCAGGAAGCCTGCTAGCGCAATGAAGGGAAGCAGGCGGTGAACCCAGGGGCGGGCGGCCGCGGCCGGGCTGATGACTACGGCCACCATGAGGACCACGCCGACCACCTTGACGCCTATAACCGTGACGGCGGTTAAGGAGAGGAAGCTGAGGGCATTTAAGGCCGTGGTGCGAATGCCGGCTACGCGGGCAAAGGGGGCGTCAAAGGCGACGGTGGCTTGCCGAGTGTGTACCGAAGAAAGAATTAGCAAGACGCCGCCGCCAATGACGAGCGCAGAACTCACATCGGCGCGCGTGAGTGTGGACGCGTTTCCCAGCAGGTAATCCTGGATGCCGGCCTTGCCGGGCAAGGGCTGGCGGGAAATATGCTGCATGAGCAGCATGCCGATGGAGAAGAATGTGGTAAGCGTAGCGGCCATCGCGGTGGTCGGGCCGAGCGGGGCCAGCCGTGGAATCAGGTGAATACAGCCGACGGCCAGTGTGCCGGTGAGGATGGCGCCGGCAGAAAGCAGCCAGATATTGCGGCCGTCCCACCCTAAGGCCGTAGCCACGACGAAGGCGACCAGCAGGCCAGGCAGGGAGGAATGCGAGATGGCATCAGCGAGCAGGCTGGTGCGGCGCACATAGACCAGCGGGCCGAGCGCACCGGCGCAGGCTCCGATGAGTACCGTCCCCAAAAGCGCCTGCGTATAGGTGAAATCCTGAAAGAGCTCTAGTGGGTTCATGACGGCAAGCAGAACATGTCGGCGATGGCGGATTCGGTCAGTACCTGGCCAGTAGGGCCGGCGGCGATAAGGCGGCCTTGCCCCACCATGAGGACCTCATCACAGAAATTGGCCACCTCTGCAAGGTTGTGGTGGACCAGCAATATGGTGGCGCCATCGGCGCGCAGATTCTCCAGTACCTCCATGATGGCGCGCTGGCTTGCGGCGTCGACCCCAGCGAAGGGCTCATCCAAGATAATGAGCTCGGGATCGCTCACGAGCGTGCGAGCGAGTAAGACGCGCTGGCGCTGGCCGCCGGACAAGGCCGAAATGGGCAGGTGCGAGTGCTCTTGCATTCCGGTGCGGGCGAGCGCGTCGTGAGCGGCGCGCTTATCGACGCGGCTCGGCCACTGCCACCAGCGCAGGCCGGCGGTACGACCCATAAGCGCGACGTCGAAGGCCGTGGCCGGAAAATCCCAATCGATATCCGCGTGCTGCGGCATGTAACCGAGCCGGTGGCGGAAATGGGCAAGGTTGGTGCCATCAAAGGTGAGCGATTCGCAGTTAAGCGGTGGAAGCAAGCCCACCACGGTGCGCACAAGGGTGGACTTGCCGGAGCCGTTGGCGCCCACGAGGCCGGTGATGGTGGCGGGAGTGAGGGCAAAGGTGGCGTCGGCAAGCAGGGGCGTGCGCGGATAGCCTGCGGTGAGGTGGGTGGCGCGCAGCATTAGCTTAAGGCCTTTGCCACGGTGTGTGCGTTGTGCTCGAAAGCCCCAAGGTAGGTATCGGTGGGCGCGTCGGGTCCGAGGGTATCGGCGAAGAGCTCCTCGTCCGAGACGGTAACCTTCCAGCCGCGGGACTCCACGGCCTGCTGCAGCGAGGTGATGGCCTGTGGGTTGGCTTGATTGTCCTTGAAGATGACGGGGACCTTTTTATCGGCGATGGTATCGGCCAGAGCGGAAATCTCGGTGGCGGATTTTGTGGCCTCGGTGGTGACGAAATCGGTGGCGTGAATGTCAAAGTCGAAGGTCTTGCCAAAGTAGTTGAAAGCATCATGGCCGGTGATGAGCACCCGGGGCTTCGCAGCAGCGAGTTCCTTCTTAGCCTTGTCCTGTGCGGCGGCGATCTGGCTTTCGTAGTTATCGGCGGCAGTGGAGTAGTCCGCGGCGTGCTCGGAGTCGATATCGCCAAGTTTGTCGCCGATGCTCTCGACAGCCTGGCTCCACAGCTTGGGGCTATTCCAGATATGCGGATCATAGAGTTGCTCGCCGCCCTTTCCTTGTTCCGGCCAGGGCAGGAGATCTTGTTCATCGAGCTGATCGCCCACCGCGAGCTGCTTGTCTCCCAGGGACTTGAGCTGGTCCACCATCTGGGCCTCGAGGTGGAGGCCATTCCAAAGTACGAGGTCGGCGTCCTTCATAGCCTCAATATCGTGCGTGGTGGGCTGGTAGGTGTGCGGATCACCGCCGGGGCCGACCATGGTGGTGATATCGGCTTCGGGGGCGAGGTTGGCTGCGGCATCGGCCAAGTAGCCGGTGGTGGCGAAGATTTTTAGGCTATCTCCGTGGTTGTCATCGCCGCTTGAGCAGGCCGTTAGCGTAGTAGCGGCGAGCAGTACGGCGAGGGGAAGTGCGGTGGTTTTCTGCAACGAAAAGTCCTTAAAGTAGAAATGAATACCAAAGTTCAATGGAATGAACTCTGTAAAACATACATATTGAAACTTACGGAAGCAATACGATGAACTACGATGGGGTGAATGCACGTAAGCGAGCTGCCCGAACGCACCCAGGACTACCTCAAGATTTTGTGGAACCACGAGGAAAAGGCGGGTTCTGATACCGCCATGCCGCTCGGTGATCTGGCCAAGGCTGCCGGTCAGAAGCTGCCCACCACCTCCGAGGCCGTCAAGCGCCTCGCGGCCAAGGGCCTAGTGGAGCACGAGCGTTACTTTGGTGTTCGGCTGGTGGAGGAAGGCCGCGAGTTGGCCGTGGCTATGGTGCGCCGCCACCGGTTGCTCGAGACCTTTTTGGTACGCACCTTGGGCTATACCTGGGACGAGGTGCATGAGGAAGCCGAAATGCTAGAGCATGCGACCTCCGATAGGTTTGTCGAGCGCATCGATGCTTTCCTCGGCGCCCCTGCGCGCGATCCCCACGGCGATCCCATTCCGGCGGCCGATGGCACGGCTGAGCCGCTCTCGCGCATTACGCTTGCCGACGTCCCACCCAACTCTCCCGCCACCATGGAACAGGTCAATGACGCCGATGGCGAATTCCTGCGCTACTTGGACAAGCACGGGGTTCGTCCAGGCGTGCGGCTGACCGTCGTTGCCCCGCCGGTAGCCGGCCTCCTAGAGGTTAGCGTGGATAATGGAGCCAGCTTTTCGCTCGGCGAATCCGCGGCGCGCGAGATTGCGGTGCGCGATACGGAAAGTGGCTAAGCGCCGAAGATGCGCGCTACCGCCTGGCGGTCTATCTTGCCCGGCCCTGCGGTGGGGAATTCCGCGAGGCGCTTGATGTCCTTCGGGATCTGCCAGCGGGGGAGCTCGGCATCTTCGAGGGCTTCGAGGATATCGCCGATATCGGCCCAGCCGGTATAGGCCGCCATAATCGCCTGGCCGAGGCGCGGGTGAGGCACGCCGACGACGCAGGCATGGTCCACGCCCTTGACCTTGAGGATTTCGGTTTCTAGCGCCTCTGGGTGCAGCTTGAGGCCGCCGGAGTCGATGACGTTATCCAGCCGGCCGGTGACGGTGAGGGTGCCGGCGTCGATAAAGCCGCCGTCGGACGTGGCGAACCAGCCTGGCTCGCGGAAGGCCTGGTGCTCGGGCGCGTTGCGGTAGCCATGGGCGATGGTGGGCCCGCCCAAGAGGATGCGCCCGTCCTGGACGCGCACCTGGGCCCCAGGAATCGGCCGGCCATCGTAGACGCAGCCACCGGCGGTTTCAGACGACCCATACGTCGCCACCACCGCAATGCCCAGTTCCTCGGCCGCTGCGCGCAGGCGCGGGTTGATGGCCGCGCCACCGACAAGGATGGAGTCAAAGGTGCGCAGCGCGTCGATGCCTTCGACCGAATCCATGGCCTTAGCCAGTTGTAGCGGGGTGAGCGCGGTATAGGTGCGGTCCCCGGTACGGTCGAGATCTGCGGCCGCGCGGGCGAAGGTGGGTATATCGAAGCCCTCGCCGAGATCCATGCACAGCGGGTCGACGCCCGCTACCAGCGAGCGCACCAGTACCTGGATGCCGGCGATGTGGTGGGCCGGCATGGCGAGCAGCCACTGGCCGGTGCCGCCGAGCACCTGGTGGGTGGCATCCGCGCTGGCCACCAGGTTTGCTGGGGTGAGCTGCGCGCCTTTCGGCGTGCCAGTGGAGCCAGAGGTGGACATCACCAGGGCGATGCTGGAGTCGATGGGCTCGCCGGCGCGTTGAGTATTGCGCAGGAGGGTGGCGCGGGTGGCGTCGGCAAGCGGGAGCGGCAAAAAGCACCCTTGGCCAGCAATGGCGGCCTCCAAATCGGGGAGGATGCTGGCCGGGTTATGTGGATCAACCGGAAGCGGGGAGAGGATAGTCACGGAGGCGATTTTAACCGTCGAAGGGGCGGGTTTCGTTCTTTTCTGCCTTGCGTATGCCGCGCAGCAACACGATGCGCCCAACGACGAGCGCACCCGTGGCAACGACGGCAATGCCGATACAAAAAGCGATAAGCATTAGTAGTAGTACGGGAAGCTATCCCAGTTGGGCTCGCGCTTTTCTAGGAAGGACTCCTTGCCCTCGACGGCCTCGTCGGTCATATAGGCCAGGCGGGTGGCCTCGCCGGCGAAGACCTGCTGGCCCATCAGGCCATCATCGGTGAGGTTGAAGGCGAATTTCAGCATGCGCTGGGCGGTGGGGGACTTCATGTTGATCTCCTGGCCCATGCGGATGGCGGCGTCTTCCAGCTCGCCGTGGTCCGCGACCTCATTGACCGCGCCCATTTCGTACATGCGCTGGGCATCGTAGGTGCGACCTAAGAAGAAGATTTCGCGGGCGAATTTCTGGCCCACCATCTTGGCCAGGTACGCCGAGCCATAGCCGGCGTCGAAGGATCCCACGTCCGCGTCCGTCTGCTTGAAGCGTGCTTCTTGGCGGGAAGCGACCGTCATATCGCAGACCACGTGCAGCGAGTGCCCTCCGCCGGCCGCCCAACCATTGACCACGGCGATGACCACCTTGGGCATGGTGCGGATCAGGCGCTGGACCTCGAGGATGTGCAGGCGGCCGCCCTCGACCTTCTCGCGGGCGGTGTCCACGGTGGATTCATCCGCAGTGGCGTCATCGTGGGCGTGCTCGGTGGCGTAGCGGTATCCGGAGCGGCCGCGAATGCGCTGGTCGCCGCCGGAACAAAACGCCCAGCCGCCGTCCTTTGCGGAGGGGCCATTGCCGGTGAGCAGGATCGTTCCCACATCTGGCGTGCGGCGGGCGTGGTCGAGGGCGCGGTAGAGCTCGTCTACGGTATGCGGGCGAAACGCATTGCGCACCTCCGGGCGGTCGAAGGCGATGCGCACGATGCCGTTCTTGCGGCCCTCGCCGTTGAGCCGGTGATAGGTGATATCCGTCAGGTCCTCAAAACCTTCTACGGCATGCCACAGTTCCGGGCGGAACGGATTATCGGTGCTGTATTTTTTCTGCTCGCTCATGATGGCCAGCTTAGTGGCAAAAGAAGAATAGTCCCCATTCCCAACCCTCACCCACACACGCTGCCCAGCAGGCCGGTAATAATCAATACGCGATACTGCGAGGTTGTTGCCCCGCACAATACCCGTGTACGCCATACCAGCGCGGTACTCCATGCCATGGGGAGACTCGAACTCCCCCGCCCCTTAAAAGCGCTAAAGGGGGCCTGCATTCCCTCGACTTTCCCCTCCAGGGTGGGGGCCTGCTCGCTGCAGGCGTGTGGGCTACCATCGCGCGCTCTAAGCAGCGCGCGATATGACTATCCGTTTTTCAGTTCGGTATTCCAGTTCAGCTGCTGGATGCGGGTATCCAGCTCGCGGTACTGCTTAGACAGATCGTCGACGCGCTTGCGCAGATCCGCCACCGGGATGGTGGAGACAAACTTAATCTCAGTGCGGGAATAGCGATCCGAGCGCGTGCCCGCCCTCTGCGCCAGGTCGTGGTAGATGCGGCGCTTGCGCAAGAGGCCGTCGCGAAGCGCGAGGGCTTCCATCAAGTTCCTCTTCTCATCAAAGGCGGTGGCGATATTCGTCGCATTGATGGCCTGCACCAGCTCATCGATGCGCCCGGCCACGCCGTCGAGCTCGCGCAGCAGCTCCTGCGGATCCTCATCCGGGGTATCGCCCTCCTGCACGCGGGCCACGGTGAGCAGCCGCTCGTGCAGGCTATTGAGGCGCTCCTGCGCCTGCGCACGCTCCGCCAATGCCTCAGCTAGCAGCATAATTCCTCCTTTATTGGTATAGGTTCCCAAAATAGCGCAGAGCGGGGGAGGGGTCAACGGCCGGCGGGCGCTACCATGAAGGCCATGCATATCGATGACGTCCTCGACCGCGCCCACGTAGTCTCCCTCCCCCTCGCCGTGCGTTTCCGCGGCATTACCACTAGGGAAGCCCTGCTCATCGAGGGGCCGGCCGGCTGGGGCGAGTTCGCGCCCTTCCTGGAATACGGCCCGGCCGAGTCCGCCGCGTGGCTGCGCGCCGGGCTCGAGGCCTCCTACGAGGGTTTTCCGGAGCCGGTGCGCGATTCCATCGAGGTCAACGCCACCATCCCGGCCGTACCCGCCAGCGAGGTCCCGGCCGTGGTGGAGCGCTACCCCGGCTGCCGCACCTTCAAAATCAAGGTAGCGGAGAAGGGGCACACGCTTGCCGACGACGCCGCTCGCGTCCGCGCCGTCCGCGACGCCGTCACCCAACGCGGCGATATCCCTATCCTGCGCGTGGACGCCAACGGCGGCTGGACCGTCGATGAGGCGGTCGAGGCCGCGCAGATGATGATGCCGCTGGACTATATGGAACAGCCCTGCGCCACCACCGAGGAGCTCGCCCAGGTCCGCGGCCGCCTTATGCGCGCCGGCCTCTTTGTGCGCGTCGCCGCCGATGAATCCATTCGCAAGGTCGCCGACCCCTATCGCGTCGCCGAATTGCAGGCGGCAGATGTCGCCGTGGTCAAGCCCGCCCCACTCGGTGGCGTCCGCCGCGTCCTCGAGGTGGCCCAACACCTACGCCAGCGTCATATGGATATCACGGTGGCCTCCGCGCTCGATACCTCCATTGGCATCAATATGGGCCTTGCAGCCGTCGCCGCGCTCCCGCGCATCTACGACGACGAGGACATCGACGTCACCCCAGCCGCAGCCGGCCTTGCCACCGGCTCCCTTTTTGAAGAGGATGTCACCGCCCCGCGCCCGCTTGTCGATGGCCACCTTCCCGCCGATATCCTCGCCCCCGACCCAGACCGCCTCGCTGCGCTCGCCGCCCCCGCCGGCCGCCGCGACTGGTGGTTCGACCGCGTTCGCGCCTGCTGGCCGCACCTTGCTGAATCGCACCTTTCTGACTAGGTCCTAGAGCAAGCTCTGGTGAAACCTCCACGCCGGAGTCGCCAGTGCCCGCCGCACCTTTTGCGGCCTGCTCTTTAGCCCGCGCACACTGCGGCGATGCGCCACCGTCTCCTGCACCGTCTCCACCACCAGCTTGAGGTGGTAGTCGGTGCACTCATCCGTAAACTTCAGTGGCGCCCATCCGTGCTGCACCGCGTGGTTGGTCTTCCATGTCCCGATGAGGAATTCTCGGTGATTATTCTCCGGCGTGTGATAGAACAACGAGTCCAAGTCCACCACCGTCGTTCCCGCTTCGAAGCCTAAATCCCAGGTATATGGTCCTAGCCGGAAATTCGGCACGGGCTTGAGACCCACCCGCCGCATCTCGCGAAACATCCGCTGCTCCCACTTCGATGCCGTCCCCACCGGCGCCCTTTCTGCTAACTCGCGCACCGCGTCCCTTTTCTTGCTGGTCACCAGCTCTAAATCAGCCGCGAATCTCCCCCTTCCGTTGAGCCCGCGGTAGGCCTGCGCCAGGGCCTCTTTGAGCAGCCACTTGTCACAGCGCTCGAAGCTCAGCGCATCTGCCACCGCCTGCGCGGGCAACGCCATCTTTACGCCCTTTACCCGATTTACCGGCACCGGCCGCGACCTCACAGTACGCACCAGCCCATCCGCCCGTGCCCGGCGATTGTTATCTACCCGAATCGTTGCCGGCAGCTGCACCTTACAAAAGCCATAGGCTGCGAGCGCGGCCGTTCCCGTAAACACCGCATCCGGATAAAGCTGCGCCACCGCGGCGAGCTTATCCTTCGCACTCGCCTCCGCCGCGATGTAACAGTTGCGCCGCAAGCGTACAAGCGTTCCCTCACTAATCCTGCAGCGGATTTGATAGTCAGTAAGGCCTAAATCTAGTAATTCATTTCTCGTCCACATGTCTCATTGGACTGGAAATCTTCCAGGAAGGTTCCACTTTCCTCGTTTCAACGATTTCGTCCATCTAAAACACCTAAATCGTCGACGATTTTCGCCATATGTATGGACGAAATCGTTGAAAACCGGTGAACCAGGAAAGAAAACCGGTGAATCGCTAAAGGAGACTGCTGTCAGACTTCAGACTGCCCAACCCACCACCTGTGCGTACGCTAGAGGACATGTCTACTATCAAGGTCCGCGATGCCCACCTGCACAACCTGCGCAACGTCGACGTCGATATGCCCCGCGGCAAGCTCGTTGCGGTCACGGGTGTGTCTGGTTCGGGCAAGTCTTCGCTGGCATTCGGCACGATTCACGGTGAAGGCCAGCGTCGCTATCTCGAATCGGTGGCGCCCTTCGCCCGTCGCCTCATTAGCTCGGCCGTCGACCCGCAGGTCAGCCAGGTAGAGGGCCTGCCGCCGACGGTCGCGCTGCAGCAATCCACCTCCGGCGGCGGTGCGCGCTCCACGGTGGGCACCGTCTCCGCGCTCTCGAATAGCGTGCGCCTGCTCTATTCGCGCGCCGGGGATAACCCGGAGGGCTTGTACTCGGATTCTTTCTCTCCGAATACCCCGGAGGGTATGTGCCCGCAGTGCCACGGCACGGGCGTGGTCCACGAGCCGACCGAGGACTCCATGGTCCCGGATCCCACCCTCTCTATCGAGGAAGGCGCCATCCAAGCATGGCCCGGTGCCTGGGCCGGCAAGAACTTTCACGACATCCTGATGAATCTGGGCTATGACCTGGATTCGCCCTGGCATGACCTACCGCAAGAAGACCGCGACTGGATCCTCTTCACGGAAGAGCGCCCCGTCGTCACCGTGAAGCCTCTACGCGGCAAGGACCAGATTCAGCGCAATTATGAGGGCACGTGGCGCTCGGTGGCCAGCTACCTCAATAAGACGCTGGCGGAGACCCAATCGGATACGCTGCGCAAGCGCACCCTGTCCTATATGGAATCCCGCGAATGCGAGACCTGTGGCGGCCGCCGCCTCAACCCGGCCGCACTGAAGGTGACCTATGCGGGCATGCCTATCGATGAGCTGGGCGCGCTGCCGCTGGATAGGGTGCATGAGGTGCTCAGCAAGCAGAACCCAGAGGAGAACTCGGCCGAGGATTTGCTCCTGCGGCAGATTCTGCCGGCATTGACCTCGGCGCTGGAGCTCGGCTTGGCGCACCTCAGCCTGGATCGGCCGACGCAGAGCCTGTCCGGCGGCGAGATGCAGCGCATCCGTTTGGCGGCGCAGCTGCGCTCCGGTCTCTTTGGCGTGGCCTATGTGCTCGACGAGCCCTCGGCCGGCCTGCACCCCGATGAGCGCGACGCGGTCATGGATATGTGCCGTCGTTTCATCGCGGCCGGCAACTCCGTGCTCTTGGTGGAGCATGACATGGATTTGGTCGCGCAGGCGGACTGGCTCGTTGACGTCGGCCCGCTGGCCGGCGAGCGCGGCGGCAACGTGGTCTATTCGGGCCCGGTCGCAGACTATGACGCGGACACCCCTACCGCCAATGCGCTGGCTAATCGCACGCTCGCGCTTGCCGACGACCCCCGCACCCCCTCCTCCCACCTCACCCTCCGCGGCATCAACGCACGCAGCATCGACAACCTGGATGTGGACTTTGGCTTGGGCCAATTCACGGCGGTAGCCGGTGTCTCCGGTTCGGGCAAGTCCACCCTGGTCAGCACGGTGCTGGCTGGCCTGCTGCGACAGTCCGCCACGGCCATTTCCGATGAAGAGGAGACCGAGGACAAGGGCTGGTCCGTGGAGAGCACGGAGGGCTTTGATCGAGTAAAGCGCGTCGTGCAGATTACCCAGAAGCCCATCGGCCGCACCCCGCGTTCCACGCTGGCAACTTATACCGGGCTTTTCGATAACGTTCGCAAGCTCTTCGCCTCCACTGATGAGGCCAAGCAGCGCAAGTGGACGGTCTCGCGCTTTTCTTACAACGTAAAGCAAGGCCAGTGCCCCACCTGCGGCGGCGCGGGCAAGATCGAGGTGGAGCTGGTCTTCTTGCCGGGCTCGTACACCACCTGCCCGGAGTGCGGCGGCGCCCGCTTCAACGACGAGACCTTGGAGGTGACCTGGCAGGGCCGCACCATCGCGGACATCTTGGAGCTCACCGTAGATGAAGCGGCCGAGGTCTTTGCCGAAGAAGAAAAGATTTACCGCGCCATCGCCACGTTGCAGGCCGTCGGCCTGGGCTACCTCCGCTTGGGCCAGGGCGCGCCGGAGCTGTCTGGCGGCGAGGCCCAGCGCATCAAGCTGGCCACGGAGCTGCAGCGTTCCCGCAACTCGCGTCGCGGCCACACGGTCTACCTGCTGGACGAGCCCACCACGGGACTGCACCCAGCCGATATCGACCTGCTCAATACCGAGCTGCATAAGCTGGCGGATGCGGGCCATACGGTAATCGTCGTCGAGCATGATCTTTCGGTCATGGCGCATGCGGACCGCATCATCGAGATGGGCCCGGGCGCTGGCGAAGACGGCGGCCGCATCATCGCGGATGCCACCCCGGCGCAGGTCGCCGCCGAGGATACCGCCACCGGCCGTGCTTTGAGCGCACGCCAAGCGCACTAAGCGGCGAGCCTCCGCTGCCCGTTAGCTGTGGGAGTCCTCTCTAGGATCTCACAGCAAAATGGGGTAGAGGTAGAGGGTATGACTTCTAAAGGCCCTCATGGCGATAATAATGAAACCCGCAGCTGGTCCAGCCCGGCGGATGATGCCACGCGCCAGATAGGCCGCGTGCCCGATAATGCCGCCGGCCCCAGCCGCGACCAAGCGCGCCGCGAGCACCCCAAGCAGTACTTCCCAGGCGAGCAGCAGCCGCAGAATGAGACTCGTCAATTCGATGCGGCCGCCGGCTACCAGCAGGGCTCTGGCTATCAGCAGGGCTACGGCCAGAACTATCAGCAGCCGGCCGGGCAGGCATATGGCCAGCAATACGCGCAGCAGCCCGAGTACGAGCCGGTGCCGTCGAACTATGATCCGGACCAGCCGGAAAAGCGCAAGAAGAAGGGCAGCGGTGGCGGGGCTATGGCCGGCGTCTTCGCGGCCATCGCGGTACTTGCAGTACTGGCCGCGGCGGTGTTGTTTTTCCTGTGGCGCAATGCCGCGGACGAGGCGGATAAGCCGGACCCACAGCCGGTGACGGAAACGCTGACCACGGAAGTTCCCACCACCGTGACCCAGACCGAAGAGCCGGATTCGCAGGATGAGAACTCCAATAATCTGCCGAAGCTGCCGGACTTCCAAAATGACCTGCCGTCCGATATCCCGACCGAGCTGCCACCAGAGGTACAAGACCAGCTGGATAAGGGCAGCGATGTGGACATTGAGGGCCTCCTCAATGACCTCCTGGGCGGCGGCGAGCAGCCGGCCAACCAGCAGGGCGCTCAGAACTAAGCGCCTAGCACCTGCCCGGTAAGGGAAATGGCGCGCGGGCAGGTAAAATCGGGCGGCATGAATGAATCGATGCAGTTGGCTGAGAAGGTAGCCGCCCAACTGGCGCGCCACCTCACGGATGTCGTCTTGTGCCCTGGTTCGCGCAACGCGCCGCTGTCGCTGGCGCTATTGGCGCGTGACGATATCCGCGTACACACCCGCCTGGACGAGCGCGGGGGAGCGTTTACCGCCCTGGGCATGGCGCGGGTGCAGCGCCGCCACGTGGGCGTGGTGATGACCTCGGGAACTGCGGTGGCCAATACTCTGCCAGCCGTGGTGGAGGCACACTATTCTCATACGCCGCTAGCCATCATTAGCGCGGACCGGCCGGAGCGCCTGGTGGGCACGGGGGCGTCGCAGACCATCGAGCAGCAGGGCATCTTCGGCGTCTATGCGGACACCACCCAGGTCACCGGCGCGGACGATATCGCGGCGATGGCCCAACGCTTCCGCGAAGACCTACAGGTACACATCAATGTGGCCTTTGATGCCCCGCTTGTCGACGCCACCCTGCCAGACCACACCTCCGGCGACAGCGTGCGCGAGCCCGCACCAGCCTTCGTGGACCACGGTGAGGTGGCCGTGGATTTGAGCAAGAACACGCTGGTCATTGCGGGTGATGAGGCCTGGGAGGTAGAAGGCCTCCAAGACGTGCCGACCATTGCGGAGCCGAGCGCGCCGGGCCCGTATCATCCGGTGCATCCAGCGGCGGCGCATATCTTCCGCAAGGCGCAGGTCTCCGCGAATGATTATGTGGTCAACACCAAGGTAGAGCAGGTCATCGTCGTGGGGCATCCGACGCTGCACCGTGGCGTGCTAGCGCTGATGAATGATCCGGATATTGAGCTGGTGGTGCTCTCGCGCACCAAGGACTTCACCAACCAGCGTGGCGAAGAGGCCCGGCTTGGCACCACCGTCAAGGTCACCGGTGAGCCGAGCCGCGAGTGGATGAAGATCTGCGAAGGCGCAACCGATATGGCCGGGCAAGCGGTGCGCGAGACCCTCGAGGATGAGGAACTGGGATTCACCGGGCTGCACGTCGCGGCCGCGGTGGGCGATACGCTCTCCGTCAATGACACCCTGGTGCTCGGCGCTTCGAACCCGGTGCGTGACGCCTCCATGGTGGGCCTGCCGTTCGATGGGGTGGATACGTACTCACCGCGCGGGGCGGCCGGCATCGACGGCACCATCGCCCAAGCCATCGGCATTTCCCTGGCCACGCAATCGCTGGATCCCACCAACTGGCGCGCCCCGCGAGTAATGGCGCTCATGGGCGATGTCACCTTCTTGCATGATGCGAATAGCCTGCTCATCCCGGAAGACCAGGCGCGACCGGAAAACCTCACCATCGTGGTGGCCAATGACAACGGCGGCGGCATCTTCGAGACCCTGGAACAAGGCGCCGATGCGCTGCGCGAGTCTTTCGAGCCGGCGTTTGGAACGCCGCATGGGGTGGACGTCGGCAAGCTGGCAGAAGCCTATGAGGCAGACTACCGCGAGGTGACCACCCCGCAGGAGCTATTGGATACGCTGGCGGAGCTGAAGGAATACTCCACCGGGATTACCGTCGTGGAGGCCAAGACCACCCGTGCCACGCGCCGGGCGCTTAATGAGAAGCTCACCGCAAAGGTAGGCCAGTAAGTGGCCCCGCCGCAGCATAAGCCGCACGCGGCCGTGGTGCCGCGCTATACGCCCGCGGTCTATCGCCGCCGCCTGCACCAGCTGACACTGGCGCTGTATCTGGCTGCGCTGGTGGGCGTGGTGGGCATGGTCATCGGGCCGGCGCTGAATGACCACGCCATCGCCAGCCACCCCGCGCGCGCTTTGGCCACGGTCAAGGATGTGGGCATGCTGCGCACCACGGTGGATTTCCAAGACAGTGAAGGGATTTACCACACCCCACAGCACGGGCTGCTCTATCCCAGTGGGCTGGGCGAGGGCCAGCAGGTGTGGGTGCAATACGCCCAGGACGACCCAGACCTGGTCAAGGTCGAAGGCCGCGAATGGACGCTGGCTATCATCCCGGCGCTTTCGGTAGGGGTAGTTGCCACGCTCATCGCGGCCGTGCTGTGGAAGCTAATTAGCTTCTTTACCCGCCGCGCGGAGAAATAATTAACCAAGATTTTCCGCTGGCTTCACCATAAACTTAAGAAGATGGGCCATGATGGTGGCATGCGTGTTGCGATCGTGGCTGAATCCTTCCTCCCCAATGTCAATGGTGTGACCAACTCCGTGCTGCGCGTTTTAGAGCACCTGCACGAGACCGGCCAAGAGGCCATCGTCATCGCGCCGGGCGCCCGTGAGGGACAAGAAGAGATTCCGGACTACCTAGGATTCCCCATCTACCGCGTGCCCACCGTGCGCGTGCCGCTGGTGGATTCGCTGCCGGTGGGCGTTCCTACCACGGCGGTCGATGAGGCGCTGCGCGATTTCAAGCCGGATATCATCCACCTGGCCAGCCCCTTCGTACTCGGCGCGGCTGGCGCTTTCTCCGCCCGCCAGCAGCGCGTTCCCGCCGTGGCGTTGTACCAGACCGATGTTGCCGGTTTTGCCACCAAGTACCATGCCTCCGCGCTGGCCTATGGCGTGTGGGAGTGGCTGCGCACGATTCATAACTCTTGCCAGATGACCCTGGCGCCGTCCTCGCTGACCATCCGGGACTTGGAAAAGCACCACATTAAGAACGTGCGCCACTGGGGTCGTGGCGTGAACGCGGAACTTTTCCACCCGTCCAAGCGCTCTGAGGAGCTACGCCGCAGCTGGGATCCGAGCGGCACCAAGAATGTGGTCGGATTCGTTGGGCGCCTCGCCGCGGAAAAGGGCGTGCACCGGCTTTCGGCGCTCAACGGGCGCGAGGATATCCAACTGGTCATCGTGGGCGATGGCCCGGAGCGGCCGCTGTTGGAGGCGCAGCTTCCCGGCGCCGTCTTTACCGGTGCCCTTTCTGGCGAAGACCTCGCCGCCGCCTATGCCTCCTTGGACGTCTTCGTCCACGCCGGTGAGTTCGAGACCTTCTGCCAGTCCATCCAGGAGGCGCAGGCCTCCGGCGTGCCGACCATCGGGCCGCGGGCCGGTGGCCCGGTAGACCTCATCGACGAGGGCTATAACGGTCTGCTGCTGGAGGTAAAGACCTTTGTGGAAGACCTCCCCAATGCCGTGGACGCTCTGCTCAATCCGGAGATCCACCAAGAGATGCGGGACAATGCCCGCGAGTCCATTTCCTCCAAGACGTGGAAGGCGCTGTGCGAGCAGCTCGTGGGCTATTACGAAGAGGTGCTGGAGGATACTCGCCGGGTGCCGCTGACCATTCTGGGCCAGCGTCCCGAGCTGCCGCGATGGGCGGCTCGTGCCCTTGGCGCCCGCGTAGCCTAGACTGATCATTTGTGTCTAAGGCAGATCTGGATAAAAAGCCCTTCGATGTGGCGCGCATGTTTGACGCCGTGGGCGAGAAATACGACCTCACCAATACCGTGCTGTCCTTTGGGCAGGACGCGCACTGGCGCAAGCGCACCCGTGAGCGTTTGAACCTTAAGCCGGGCGAGAAGGTCCTCGACCTTGCAGCGGGTACCGCTGTGTCCACCGTGGAACTTTCCAAGTCCGGTGCGTGGTGTGTGGCGTGTGATTTCTCCCGTGGCATGCTGGCCGCTGGCCGTGAGCGCGACGTGCCCAAGGTGGCTGGCGATGGCATGAAGCTGCCGTTTGCGGATAACACCTTTGACGCCGTGACCATCTCTTATGGCCTGCGCAATATCCACGACTTTGAGCTCGGCCTGTGCGAAATGGCGCGCGTGACCAAGCCGGGCGGGCGCCTTGCGGTGGCGGAGTTTTCCACCCCGGTGGTACCGATTTTTGGCACCGTGTACAAGGAATACTTGATGCGTCTGCTCCCGCCGGTAGCGCGCCTGGTCTCTTCTAACCCGGAGGCATATATCTACCTCGCGGAATCCATTCGCGCGTGGCCCGGGCAGGAGGAGCTTGCCGCGGTTATCAATCGCAATGGCTGGGCCGAGGCCGGCTGGCAGAACCTTACCTTCGGCATCGTGGCGCTGCACTCGGCGGTAAAGCCAGCCTAGGCGCTGCTCCGCCCGTGCCTAGGGGAACAGGGGTTACGCCGCGGTCGAATCCCAGAGGGGCGTATCGCGGCGAAGGGACGAGACCGTGCGGCCGGCGGCGCGCCAGGTGCGTGCGATGAGGTCGCGGTCATCGTCAGTAATGAGGTTGCCCATCAGGCGCGCGGCGGCCGGCATGAGCATGCGGCCGACGGGCCCGCGCAGGGCCAGCGGGCCGGCCAGCGGTAGGAACTGAGGATAAGTAAGCAAGCGCGCGGCCGTGCGGGCCAAGAGGAAGGACTCGCCGTAGTGCTCGCGCAGGACGGCCGGCCAGGCCAGGGTGAAATCCTTCGGGCCGAGTAGGGCTACGGCCAGCGCAGCCGTCTCCAAGCCGTAATCGATGCCTTCGCCGTTGAGGGGATTGATGCAGGCAGCGGCATCACCAATGATCATCCAATTGGCGCCGGCCACGTTGGATACCGCACCGCCCATGGGCAGTAAGGCAGAGGTAACGTGCTCAATCTCGCCGAGTCCCCACTCGGGACGTTGTTGGGCAGCGTAGAACTCGAGCAGCTTCTTGGTGTTGATCTTGGCGGGGCGCTGCGCGGTTGACAGCGCGCCGAGGCCGATGTTGACCTGGCCTAGCTCGGGGCCGAGCGGGAAGATCCAACCGTAGCCGGGCTGCACATCGCCTTCCTCGTCCTTGAGCTCAACGTGAGAGTGCATCCAGGGCTCATCGGCATGCGTGGAGGAAGCATAGGAGCGCGCGGCGATGCCATAGACCTCCTCGCGGTGCCAGGTGCGGCCGAGCTTCTTGCCAAAGGTAGAGCGCACGCCATCGGCCACGATGACCCACTTGGCATGCACGGTGACCTCTCCCACGCAGAAGGAGGTTACGCGGTTGCCCTCGAGCACCGGATCGGTGGCGGGGGTGCCGGTGAGGAGGGTGGCGCCGGCTTCCCGGGCGGCGTCGGCAAGCAGGGCATCAAAGCGGAAGCGCGGCAGGGCCGTGCCCACCTGGGAGGGATAGGTCTCCGGCCAAGGCGCGGTAATATCGCCGCCGTAGCCGTGCAGCTTCAGGCCGCGATTGCGATAGGAGGCGTTGACCGCAATGCCGAGCTCATCGAGCTGGTGCATCGCGCGCGGGGTAAGCCCGTCGCCGCAGGTTTTATCGCGGGGAAATGTAGCGGAATCAATAAGGAGGGTGTCATAGCCGGCGCGTGCGGCATGGATCGCGGCGGCGGCTCCGGCAGGCCCAGCGCCAATGATGGCGACCTCGACATAGGTTTGGGAATCGATCTGCTCCGACATGAGGACTATCATTGCATGAGTTCGACCCCTCGAGTGTGTTTAGGGGCGCAGTTTGGACTACGGTAGGTAATCGATTATCTCTGGCTTTTAGTTGCAAGGAACACTATTTAATGACTCACGGTCAATCGCATGCCACGCACGTGGATCTTGGTGATCCGCAGCTCAACGAGCGCATTGGTGCGGGCATGGAAGCAGTAGAAGACAAGCTGCGCAGTGAAATCGACCGCGGCCAGGACTTCTTAAAGGACAAGGTTAGCCACCTGTCTAAGGCCGGTGGCAAGCGCTTTCGCCCCATGATGGCGCTGCTGGCCTCCGAGTATGGTCCGCGTCCGGGCTGCGAAGAGGTGGTTAAGGCCGCCACCGTCGTGGAGATGGTGCACGTCGCCACCCTTTATCATGACGATGTCATGGATGAGGCGGACCGCCGCCGCGGCGTGGAATCTGCCAATTCGCGGTGGAATAACTCCGTGGCCATCCTCGCCGGCGATGCGCTCTTGGCGCATGCCTCCCGCTTGATGAGTGAGCTGGATACCCACACCGTGGGCCACTTTGCCGATACCTTTGAAGAGCTGGTGACCGGTCAGATGCGCGAGACCATCGGCGCGGGTGAGGCCAATGCCGTGGAGCACTACACGGCCGTTATCCGTGAAAAGACCGCGGTGCTCATCGCCTCTGCTGGCTACCTGGGTGCCTACCACTCCGGCGCCTCGGCCGAGCATGCCGCAGCCCTGCACCGCATTGGTGGTGCCATCGGCATGATCTTCCAGATTGTGGACGATGTCATCGACATCTTCTCTGACCCAAAGGAGTCCGGCAAGACCCCGGGCACAGACCTGCGCGAGGGCGTATTTACCCTGCCGGTTCTTTACGCCTTGGAAGAAGAGGGCGAAGTGGGCGATAAGCTGCGTGAGCTGCTTACTGGCCCGCTGCATTCCGACGCCGAGGTGGAGCGCGCCATCGAGCTCCTGCACCAGTCTGGCGGCCGTCAGAAGGCGCTGGAGGACATCAATGCCTACCTGCGCACGGTGGAGGAGCAACTCGCCGTGCTACCGGAGAACTCCGCGAGTCAGGCCTTGCGGCAATTAGCGGATTACACGGTGCGCCGCGTGGGCTAGCTGCTTCGTTAAGTCCCTCTCTATAGCCCCATTCGCCCCTACTACGCTGGCGATTTGTGGGTGGGAGGGTGGTTCGTAGTAAAGTACTTACTCGCACCACACAGTGCATGCCAGGTTGCCCGAGCGGCCAAAGGGAGCGGACTGTAAATCCGCCGGCATTGCCTTCAGAAGTTCGAATCTTCTACCTGGCACAGAATGAACCTCGCAAGCAGATGCTTGCGGGGTTTCAAGCGTACCTGCAGCTGTGAGGCGGGATCTACTGGCTGGGCTCCTGGCTGCGGGAGCTTTTAGCCTTGTGCCACACCGCATAAGCACTGGCGAGGAAAACAACTAAGAAAACCCCAGCGATCTTGAAGTAGAAAAAGCCTTTTCCTAGCCTGCGAGAAATATCTGGCAATGAGGTGGAATCCGATTCAGCTAGGGCCTTGGCAACGTACATCGCATTCAAACCGCCGATGAAGTAGCCGAGGCAGAGCAATAATGAAATAACGGCCGTAATCAATACCAAAACTGCTAAGGGTGAATGGCGGGACATTGTTCTCATCTAACTCCTCTCATCGCGGCCTAAAGGACCAGCAAAGTACACCTTTCTAAGGCGCTTGGTACTAACAGGTTTGCTCTCCTGTCTTATCATCCCTCACGGGCTGCCATCAGAGGTCTTCACAAAGTCCGCCTGGGCGGCTGCGGCGGCTTGCCTGGCGATGACAATGAGGCGACGGAAAGAGCGGCGGGCTCGATGATGATCTTGACACCTTACCGGGGGTAGCATCGCGTGGGCTGGGAAATGGACGCGGAGTGGAGGTCTTTGGTGGAACGCTCTGTATGCGAGTGGCCGCCCTTTGTCCTGCACGATCTCTGCGCCTTTGGGGGCCGCCGCCGCAGGTGGGAGGAGCCGGCGCTGCCAAGATCCGCCAGGGGGGAACCTAGGGGGCGGGGTGGCGGTCACGCGACCGTCGGCAAGCGCAAAGCACTTAAACAGCTGACCTATCCCTTTATCGGAGTGCTCGCGCGGATCAGTAATGCTGATGCTGGCGAAGCCGAAGTTGTAATACAGCTTTGTAGCATCGCTGGATTGGCGATCCTCGTCATCCAACACGCCCTTCATTCAAGCACGTTTACATCGCGTAAAAAGAAGCCACTTGAACTGTATATTTATGGGGTCTGACGTGGCGATTTGTGTAAAACGTTGAAAGCAGGTTAGATTATTGGAGTCCGCAACGGAGAGCACAACGAAATAGCGATGTGTTCAACGCTAGGATGTGCCCCCTTAGCTCAGTCGGCAGAGCGTTTCCATGGTAAGGAAAAGGTCGACAGTTCGATTCTGTCAGGGGGCTCCATTCATGTTTGGAGGAAGGGACTCCTCCAAGGTGAATATGGCGGTGTAGCTCAGTGGTAGAGCAAGCGACTCATAATCGCTGTGTCGCGAGTTCAATTCTCGCCATCGCTACCGGGAAAGAAAGGCGCCCGCAGGGCGCTTTTTTATTACCGCGCTGAAGGCAGTCCAGGCTGTGCCTAGTTTCGGATTGGAACTATGGCTCTGGTAAGGTCTTCAACGCTTGATGCTGAGGCATTGAGGAATAAAAGAATAGGGGCGTGGCGCAATTGGTAGCGCAACGGTCTCCAAAACCGTAGGTTGCAGGTTCGAGTCCTGTCGCCCCTGCATAGTAAACCCCGTCACCTCAGGTGGCGGGGTTTCTTCATACCCTATTTTCTTCGTGACGCTTAGCCCGCCCACATGTTGTCAAGGCCACGTCCGGCAAATGCCGTGGTCAGCTTTTCATGCTGTGCAAGCTTTGCTAGGGTTGACAAAGTTATGGAGGTGCGCGTTAAGCGCCCTATTAGATTTAGTTCCCAAGGAGGGTTAGCTGTGAGCGATGAGCAGCAGCCGAAGAATTCGGGTGCATCGCGCCCGACCGGTAAGCGTCAGCTCTCTGGTGCGGCTACCACGTCCTCCGCGGACTACGCCGATAAGCACGTCGTCCGCGTCGAGGATAAGAACCACGATGACACCCCAGGTGGTGGCGTAGCCGCCTTCCCGGGCGAGGTAGCATCCGAGATGAAGAAGGTGGTGTGGCCTACCGCTAAGGAGATGCTGCAGTACACCCTCATTACCTTTGCGTTCCTTATCGTGCTGACCGTTTTGGTCTGGGGCGTTGACACCCTGGCTGGTCTCGGAGTTGAGCAGGTTCTCTCAGATTAGTAAGATAAGCGCATAATCTTTTATCCCGCTGTTTCCGCTTAAAGGAACGGCGGGATACTTTTTGCCCATACGCGGGCGGGTAGGCTGGTCCTACGCAACGCGCCGAGGAATTTTTTGGAGTAAGAATTATGAGCGACGAGAACAACGTCGAAACCGTAGGCACCTCCCTGGAAGAGGCAATGCAGTCCAACGTGCAGGAGCAGGCGGCAGAGCACGCTAGCTCCGTAGAAGAAGCACAGCAGGAGGACGCTACCCCAGCCGCTCCGGCAGCGGAAGAAGCTGAAGGAACGGCTGAGTCCACCGAGGCTGCAGGCGAGTCCGCCGAGTCCACCAACGCGGCGGAACCGGCAGCGACCGAAGCAGAGGCAGAGGGCACAGCCCCTGAGGCCAGCGAAGACGAGTCCGAGGATGCCGCCTACCGCAAGCGCCTGCGCACCTTTACCCGCGAGCTGAAGAAGCAGCCGGGCCAGTGGTACATCATCCAGTGCTACTCCGGCTACGAAAACAAGGTAAAGACCAACCTGGACATGCGCGCCCAGACCCTCGAGGTAGAAGACTCCATCTTCGAGGTCGTAGTTCCTATTGAGCAGGTCCTAGAGACCAAGGACGGCAAGAAGAAGATCGTGAAGCGCAAGCTGCTACCGGGCTACGTCCTGGTTCGCGCTGAGCTTAACGACGCCGCATGGTCCGTCATTCGCGAAACCCCAGGCGTGACCTCCTTCGTGGGCAACGAAGGCAACGCCACCCCGGTCAAGACCCGCGACGTGGCAAAGTTCCTCATGCCCAACGAGGCGCCGTCCACCAAGGGCGATGCTGCCCCGAACGAGGCAGAGGGCGAGCAGGTTGTGGCTATGCCGGAGAAGGAAGTGGCCAAGAAGTACGCGCACGATTTCGAGGTGGGCGAGGCCGTGACCATCCTGTCCGGCCCGCTGGCCGCCGTATCTGCGACCATTTCCGAGATCGACCCGGAGACCGGCAAGATGCAGGGCTTGGTATCCATCTTCGGCCGAGAGACCCCAGTGGAGCTGTCGCCGACCGAGATCGAGCGCATCTCCTAAAAAGTGATTTTGTGCAGGGCGCACGGTGTTCTAAACTGGAACGCCGTGCGCCTTTGGCGTGCGTATAAGAAAACGTTTCATCCTCCGGTGGCCCACTAAAGGTGAGCATCCGGACGGGATCCCGTTATTCATCGTGGCGGACATCCCGGTAACACAGGAAAGAGGTAATTCGATGGCTCCTAAGAAGAAGGTATCCGGCTTCATCAAGCTGCAGATCGAGGCAGGCGCCGCTAACCCGGCACCGCCAGTTGGCCCGGCACTGGGTGCCCACGGCGTCAACATCATGGAGTTCTGCAAGGCTTATAACGCCGCTACCGAGAACCAGCGTGGCAACGTGGTTCCGGTTGAGATCACCGTCTACGAGGACCGTTCCTTCGACTTCAAGCTGAAGACCCCGCCGGCAGCTAAGCTGCTGCTGAAGGCCGCTGGCATCAAGAAGGGCTCCGGCGTCCCACACACCGACAAGGTCGGCTCTGTGTCTTGGGATCAGTGCAAGGAAATCGCAGAGACCAAGTTTGCGGACCTGAACGCACGTGACATCGAGAACGGCGCTCGCATCATCGCCGGTACCGCCCGCTCCATGGGCATCACCGTTGATGGCGCACCGGAGAAGTAAAAACTTTATGTGGTAGGGCCAGCTACGGCCCGCCGAACACCACACCAATCCAGAAAAGGAATTGTTAAATGAGCACCAAGTCTAAGGCTTATAAGGCCGCTGCGGAACTGGTAGATAAGTCCCGCCTGTACCGTCCGATCGAGGCCACCAAGCTGGCCAAGGAGACCTCCTCCAAGAACTTCGACGCCACCGTTGACGTAGTCTTCCGCCTGGGCGTTGACCCGCGCAAGGCTGATCAGCTGGTTCGCGGCACCGTTTCCCTGCCTAACGGCACCGGTAAGGACGTTCGCGTTGCTGTCTTCGCTGAGGGCGAGAAGGCTACCGCCGCTCAGGAAGCTGGCGCTGACATCGTTGGCACCGCTGAACTGATCGAGCAGATCAACGAGGGCAACATCGATTTCGACGTTGCTATCGCTACCCCGGATCAGATGGCCAAGGTTGGCCGCGTTGCTCGCGTCCTGGGGCCGCGTGGTCTGATGCCGAACCCGAAGACCGGCACCGTTACCGCAGATGTTGCTAAGGCAATCTCTGAGGTTAAGGGCGGCAAGATCTCTTTCCGCGTTGATAAGGCTGCTAACCTGCACGCCATCATCGGCAAGGCATCCTTCGATGCTGAGAAGCTGGCTGAGAACTACGGCGCCCTCATGGACGAGATCCAGCGCCTGAAGCCTTCTTCCGCTAAGGGCATCTACATCAAGCGCGCTACCATCTCCACCACCTCCGGCCCGGGCATCCCGGTTGACGGTTCCGTGGTTAAGGGCTACACCGAGTAAATCGGTTTAGCGCACTGCGCTTAAAGCTAAAGGGCTTCCAGGAAATCCTCGAAGCCCTTTTCCTATGCTGTGAACCGTCGATAGTTATCTGGCGTCAATATCGTCTGGCGCCCAGTCACCGCCGTCGGAGTAGACGTTGCGCGCCAAAGGAATTTGGTGCGAAGCAGACTCCAGGATGTGCATAAAATACCCGGCTGTATTCGGAATGGCGAGGGTATCTCCTACAGCAATGCCATCCGGGAAGTCCAGTTCGCGGCGCAGGATAACCTCGTCTTCAATGCAGTAGGCACCCACCACAAACCCGGTGCGTGGCTCGCGGGAGATTTCCTTTGCCGGGCCGGCCGTGGGTACCAGGAGGGGGTCGAGCAGGATGTCATCTGCGGCGGTCCGGCATTGGGTGCGATTCATCGCCACGCCGATAAGGGGCAGGCCATCAGAGCGTTCTTTGAGGAAGCTCACCTCGGCGAGGATGACTCCGCAGCCGTCGAGGAGGCTGCGGCCTGGCTCCAGGTGAAGTGCGATGTCCCGCTCGCGCAGCGCTGTGCCAGCGGTGCCGTAGCCGGGGACCTCACCGTAGAGGAGCTGGTCCAACCACTGACCGCGCGTCGGTTCCTGCCAGAAAGGGTAAGTATTGGGTAGCGGATCCGCCTTCCACGTGAATGGTTCACCGGTACCAGCACGTTGGGAAGCGATGCGCTCGAGGTAATTCTCCCACTGCTCGCGGGATTCCAGGTAGCTCATGGGCACCCCGCCGCCGATATCGATGAAACCTGCGGGCTGGCCCAATGCGCGTACGTGCTCGACCAAGGCAATTGCCTCTGCTAGGGCGGTCCGACGGTCGGCTTCGCTATAGCCATGCAGGTGCACGTGGGCGCCCACAACTCGAAGTTCCTTAGGCCACTCGGCTTGCCGCCATGCCGGCAGCCTCTCGCCAAAGCGGGTGGGAGGAAGGGAGTTCGGATCTGGAGCCAGGCGTGGTGCCACGTGGGCGGTGGTTTCTAAAGCCCGCGCGATGGCGGCGATGCGGTGGGATTCGGCGCGAGAATCACAAGAGATAGTGACTCCCCGCGACACCGCGAGGCGGAGCAAGCCATCGGTTTT
Organism: Corynebacterium sp. ACRPJ; assembly: GCF_022347345.1. Taxonomy (NCBI): domain Bacteria; kingdom Bacillati; phylum Actinomycetota; class Actinomycetes; order Mycobacteriales; family Corynebacteriaceae; genus Corynebacterium; species Corynebacterium sp. ACRPJ. The sequence continues at coordinate 17,379 of NZ_JAKRNC010000014.1, read as the reverse complement.
AATAGCGGCGCTGAGGATGATGCGCTCGGGGTCGACACCGCGGTCGAGCACTTGGCGGAGCTCGTTCTCGCTAGCTACATCAACCCCGAGCCCGGCATCGCGTGCAGCATCGACAAAACACAGCGCCTTATTGGCTTTGCGTGCGAAAAACACCTGAGTGTCCACGCCGTGGGAAGCGCCCGCATCGAGCAACTCCTGGGCATTGTGGCGCAGCGGAGCGGGATTCAACACGTTCACCGGAGAACCGTAGCGCGAGGTCAATGCGCTGACGTGCTGCGGGTTTCCGACGAGCTCGCGCATCCACCGTTCCCACCGGGCGCGCAAGGGGACGGTGCCGTTTACGGGTAGTGGTTCTACAGGGGTGGTGGTCATGGGTTTCCTACTTTCTCCGCCCAGCGGGGGATGTCATCGTGCACGGAACGGTTAAGGGAGTCATGGCCGGGCAGGGAGAGCTCATTCATCCGGCCAATTTCCACCACGCCAGGAACGTCGTGGAAGGGGGAGGGGGTGGCTTGGGGAGCAACGGTGGCGTCAATAAGCAGGTCCACGCCGCCCTTTTCCTGCCAGGAATCTATCTGCCCCGGCGTGCCTAGGTAGTCGGTATTCACCACACCGGAGTGGATCAGCTCGAGCAGACGCCTAGCTGTGACCGGTGGCGGACCAAAAGCCACGCGCTCAAGGGTGCGTGAAAGCTCACGGAAGCCGGGCATAGGGCCATGCGCCTTGTGCCAATCGACGCATTCTTGGAATACCCCACGAAACGCCGCGCCCACGGCCGCAGCCGGGGTGAGCGGACCGGTACCTTCGGCCGCACGTAGGGAAGCCTCAAGCTCAGCGACGGCATCGCCAGTGAAATCCTGACCGTCGATAACGGCGCCGAGTTCTGCAGTTGAGAAGTCACCGAATTCGCCTGCAGCCCCAATGAGGATCTCACGCAGCTCCGCAGCGTTGTCGATATGCGCGCAGGCATGCCGCCACCGCGGTGACACCTCCGGCAGCGGTGTCTCCGGGGAGGGCTTTACCTCCATGAAGCGCCCGCTGCGGCTAACCGGGTAGATGGTTTCGGAGGTATCGCCATACAACAGGCACACATCGATGAAGCTTAGGGCGGCACCGCGTACGCCGATCCGCCGTGCGGAGCTCTGGAGATCGGCACCGAAGTAGAGACCGGTGACCGGTACGCACGAGGCCTCATAGGCCAAGGAACCGGCGTGGAGATGGTCGTGGCCGGTGCAGACCAGGACTTCGTCGAAGGGGGCGCCATCGACCATGAAACCTTCTCCGTCGGCGCTTACCGCGGTCACGCGGTGCGGCAGGTGCCGGATGCGAACGTGGGCCGGCGCGCGGCGCACTGCGGCGGACCAGGTATCGGCGAGAAACTGGCCCACCTGAGCCCGCGGTGGGAAGGCATCGGTGGTGTCTGCACCGCGGCGGGTGCGCCAAGCGTTGAAATTATCGTGGGCCGTGGTGACGATGGCGCAGTTGACGTTGAGGCGCCACTGCGGCGGCTGCTGCGGACGGTAGACGGCGCCCGCACCGGCGGGGTAGGGGTCAAAGACGGTCACATCAAGGGGAACGCGGGCGCGCTTGATGAGTTCCTCTACGGCCCAAAGTCCACGCGGTCCACCTCCAATGATGGCAATGCGGCGGGCAGAACGAGAAGAGGTCACTGCGCCGACCCCTCGATGCGCGCGGCAAGTTCAGCGGGCGAAATGTCAAAGTTTTCGCACACCCAGGAGTCGTTATAAATGGTGTCCAGGTAAGGCTGGCCGGCGTCGTGCAGCACGGCAACCACTTCGGCCCCTGCCGGTAGGGAGGGTGCGAGGCTCTGGAAGGCGGCGATGACGGCACCGCCGGAAGCGCCAGGCAGCAGGCCCTCTGCTTGGGCGAGTTGTCGGGCGGCAACGATGGCATCGAGATCTGGAACCCTCTCCACGGAAGAAGGCGAAAACTTGGTGGATAGCTCGGTCACGATACCTGCGCCGTAGCCGGGCAGCATGCGGGTACCGCGCTCACCACCAAAAAGCACGGAGCCTTCCGCATCAACGCCGATTGTGTGGGTATCGGCGCCCAGCTCGGAGAGCTTGCGTACGCAGCCGCCAAGGGTTCCGGTGGTGCTCATAGCCACGAGTAGATGGCTAGGGGCCTGGCCGAGCTGGTCCACAATCTCAGTCATGGTGCCTTCCGCGTGGGCGTGGAAGGCGGCTTCATTGGAATACTGGTTGAGGTTGAAAGAATCGGGGATCTCTTCCAAAAGCTCGGCCACGCGGGTGCGGCGGGCGGTGAGCCAATCGCCGGTTTCTGGATCGGGGTGGTCGAGCAATTCCACGTGTGCGCCGTAGGCCCGCATGGTAGCCACCGTGGAGGCGTTGACCCGCGGATCCACCACGCAATGGAACTTCATGCCTTGTAGCGGGGCTTGGCGAGCTAGAGCCATGCCCAGGTTGCCGGAGGAAGATTCCACCAGCGTCGAACCAGGACGGATATCGCCGGCTGCAAGCGCCGCCTGGATCAGTGCTCGTGCCGTCCGGTCTTTTGCAGAACCGCCGAGGTTGAATTGTTCGAGTTTGAGATAGAGGTGGACATCCGGCCGGGGACTAATCGCCTCCACTCGCATGAGTGGGGTATTGCCAATGGGCGGGTGCGCTTGAGAATGAATCCTGGGGCTCATCATTGGCCCCATGGTAGACCTTTGCGTCCACCTTTTCCGCCGGCTTAATCCTTGATCTCCGCATAGGCATCGAGCGCGGCTTGGCGCGATTCCTTCAGGTCGACGATGGGTGGGGCAGACAGCGCGGGTGCCCAGCGGCGCACGTACTCGCCGTCGGGGTCGAAGCGTTTGGCCTGCGTTTCGGGGTTGAAGATGCGGAAGAAGGGCGCGGCGTCATCGCCGCAGCCGGCCACCCACTGCCAATTAAAAGGGTTGGAGGCGGCATCGGCGTCCACCAACGTGTCCCAGAACCATTCCTCGCCCAGGCGCCAGTGGATGCCCAGGTTCTTGGTGAGGAAGGAGCCGACTACCATGCGCACGCGATTGTGCATGTACCCGGTGGCCCATAGCTCGCGCATTCCGGCGTCGACAAGCGGAATTCCGGTAGTGCCGGCCTGCCAGTCCTTGAGCCGCGGGTCATCCCAGGACCAGTCGAAGCGGTCGAATTTCTCCCGCACGTTCTCGGTGGCGAGATTGGGCAGGTGGTAGAGGCGGTGCCAGGCAAAGTCGCGCCACAGCAGCTCGGAGTGGAACTTGGCGGCTTCGGGCTCCTCGGCCGCCGCGAACCACACCTCGCGCGGGGAGACCTCGCCAAAGCGCAGGTGGGGCGATAGTAGGGAGGTGGCATTGAGCGCGGGGATATCGCGCTCCTCGGCATAGTTGGCCAGGTCCAGCTGGGCTAGTCGCTCGCGCGCGCCGGCCTCGCCGGGCGTCCAGTGCTCGGCCAGCGATGCCGCCCATGCCGGTTCGGCGGGCTGGGGCCAGGCAGATGCATTGCTTGCCGACGCCCCCATCTCCGGCACCCCCTCCGGTTCATCTCCCGCCACCTGGGAGGCGGCGGCCTTGGAGAAGGGAGTAAAGACCTTATAGGGCTGGCCCTGGCCATTGGTGACCTCCCAGGGTTCGACAAGGGTGAAGCCGGGCGAGGAGGTGGCGGTAATGCCTCGAGCAGTCAAGGTTTCCTTGACCGCGGCATCAACCTCACGCAGCGGGCCGTGGTAGCGGCGGGTCCACGTGACAGTGGTGGCGCCCAGTTCGGCGGCGAGGCGGGGGATCTCATCGCGGGCATCGCCGGCGGCGCGAATGAGCTCCACGCCGTGCTCGGCAAGGTCATGTGCCAGGGCATAAAGGGAGCGCTCGCGCCACCACGTGCTCGCGCCGCCCAGCGGGCGGGTGCCGGGATAGGCAGGCTCGTCGAGGACGACGGCGACCAAGGGGACGTCGCCAAGCGAGGCGGCCTCGGCCGCGCGGGAAAGGGCCTGGTTATCGTGCAGGCGCAGGTCATCGCGGAACCACATGAGGCAGGTCATGGCGGCCATCCTACGCGGCGAAAACGTGGATTTGGAGAAACGCAGTCGAGAAGGTAGTGTTTTCCTCGAAGTTTGAACGGCCGCATCACGGCCGAGTCAAAGTTCACCGAAGACCGTTGGTCATCCATTTCGGATCGAAGGTTCTCCATCCTAGGAGGCGGCCCACGCAGGAGACACTTTGCGATTAATCGCGGCATTCTCTTATGTCGCGCGCCCTGTGCTCTTGCACGGGGCTTTTGTTGTTTCGGGCAACCGAAGCGAGGAAGGTCCCGGCGGAATAATAAAAGAGATGTTTTGGAAGGAGGCGAGAGACAATGGCAAACCCAAAGAACACTGCAGACCTGGCAGAGCTGAAGGAAAAGCTGGCTGGCGCTAACTCTGTTGTATTGACCGAGTACCGCGGCCTGACCGTATCCCAGTTGCAGGAGCTGCGTAACGATCTGGGCTTTGACGTTGAATACTCCGTCGCCAAGAACACCCTTTTCAAGATCGCTGCCAAGGAAGCTGGCATCGAAGGTCTTGATGATTTGCTGACTGGCCCGACCGCAATTGCGTTCATCAAGGGCGAGGCAGTGGATGCTGCGAAGGTCATCACCAAGTTCGCTGATGACAACAAGGCACTCATCATCAAGGGTGGCTACATGGACGGCAACGCACTGTCTGCCGACCAGGTTGAGGCCATCGCCAAGCTGGACAACCGCGAGACCACCCTCGCAAAGCTGGCTGGCGCTATGAAGGGTTCTATGGCGAAGGCAGCCGCTCTCTTCAACGCTCCTGCAACCAAGGCTGTACGCACCGTCGCAGCTCTGCAGGACAAGAAGGAAGCAGAAGCTTAAGTCGTCACAAAAGACGCACAATTACAACACCGTGTGCGCGGCCTAAATCACGCGCAGCGCACACACAACACAGAAAGGACTTGCCATCATGGCTAAGCTCACCAAGGACGAGCTCATTGAAGCTTTCAAGGAAATGACCCTCATCGAACTGTCCGAGTTCGTTAAGGAATTTGAAGAGGTATTCGACGTTGAGGCTGCTGCTCCGGTTGCTGCTGTTGCAGCTGGCGCTCCGGCTGAGGGCGGCGCTGGTGCCGCTGAGGAGAAGACCGAGTTCGACGTCGTTCTGACCGACGCTGGCGCTAAGAAGATTGGCGTTATTAAGGCTGTCCGCGAGATCGTTTCCGGCCTGGGCCTGAAGGAAGCTAAGGAAATGGTCGAGGGTGCTCCTAAGGCTATCCTCGAGGGCGCTTCCAAGGACGACGCTGATGCTGCTAAGGCTAAGCTGGAAGAGGCTGGCGCTTCCGTCGAGCTCAAGTAATTTCACTGAGCTTTACGCTTTCAAATCCCCACTTCTGCCGCTCCGCGCGGTGGGAGCTGGGGATTTCCTCGTTTTGTGTTTGCGAGCGCAGTGGAGAGTAGTCTTTCGATGGACAGGGAAAGGAGCTGTGGACGTTGACTTCATCGATTATCACAAATGAGGGAGAGGAAGACTCGGATATCATTTCCGTTCCACACCCTGGGGAGGTCCTGCGCGAGGAGTTTCTGGAGCCGCTCGGACTTAGTCAATACCGCTTAGCAAGGGATATTTTTAGCTCCAAATCCCAAATTTCAAAGCTGGTCCGTGGGCGCATTGGGATTAGTGCGGAAATGGCGCTTCGTCTTTCTGCCTATTTTGGCAATTCGGCAGAGTTCTGGCTGAGACTGCAGGAAGAGTTTGATCTTTGGTGCGCGCGCCAAACCACGGATACGAGCAGCATCGTTGCTTGGAATAAGCACACAGCTTAAAAATCAATCCGGCGTAGCGGGGCCTGTAGAAACAAGGAATCGCCGCCAAGGGCTGTAGAATTAGCCCCCATGCTGCCCAAGTCCCGCATTTTTTCCGTCCTGCTTTTAGGCCTCGGCGTCGCGCTCATCGCCGCCGGAATTGTGGCGCCGGCGTTTTTGGATTACTCCCCGCGGCTGCCGTTGAACCTGAAAAACAGTACGTGGACACTGCACGATGATTCTGCGGATTCGCAGCAGCTGTCCAAGGACGGCACACAGCCGTATTCGGGCCCCATGACCTACCAAATCAACATGGATATCCAAGAACCCTCGGACGAGGAGAAGGCCACCTTGCGCATTGGCGAAACCCGCATGCGTGGCGACGGTGAGGGCCTCAATGACCTAAGCCAAGCCCAGGTGTGGAGCTACCCGGTCGACCGCCTGAGTGGTGAGGCGCTGGGGGAGGCATCGCTTAGCCATACGCTTGCTACGCCTTCGGACAAAGTAACGGTGGATGGCTACTGGCTCAAGTTCCCAGCGGACGCGGAGAAGACTAACTACCCGGTCTTTGACCCGACGCTGCGCAAGGCCGTCGATGCGGTCTTTGAAGAAGAAACCACGATGGACGGCCGCACGGTCTACCGCTACCACCAAGAGATCGAGCCGACCAACGTCGCGCAGCTCTTTGCGGCCGATGGCAATACCACCAGCTTGCCCAAGGAAGGCGGCGGCGAGGAGCAGGGCTACCTGACCCACTCCGGCAGCCGTGACTTCTATGTGGACCAGCAAACCGGCCTCGTGGTGGGCATGGATATGGATATCGATGATTACTACGCGGACCGCGAGGGCGTGGGCCGTGAGCGCGCCTTCGTCTTTAATGGCTCTACCTCCGAAGAGGACCAGCAGGCGCTGCTCAAAGAGGCGGCAGAATTCCCGCGCGACCGCGTGGCGGAGATCGTGCGGTGGGGTGCCATCGGCCTCGGTGCACTTTTAGCCCTGCTCGGAATCATTGGCGCATTGGGCCTATTTGGCGGCAAGAATAAGCATGCCCGCTCGCGCCATAACCGCGGGCGCATCGGCGGGAGCGCGGTGCCGGCGAGCCGGTAAAAGCGCAGCTGGAAAACAAAATCGCCGCCGGGGTTGCGGTGTATTGAGATTTTAGTGGTAGGGTGCTCGGTGGTTGTCGCGCACAGTCGCGCGACGGGGACGCGTTAGCGCCGCGGCGAGCACGAGCTTGCCCCCTAGCGCGGTAGCGACACGCCCCAAGAGTGGTGTGTCTTTACATGGCAGGTCTTTTCCTATAAGCTGTTTCGTTGCGCTGGAATCTGGATCTTCGGTGCACATTTAGCCTTTCAGGCCGGTGATGGCAAAACCGACTTGACAAGGTGATTTTGTGCATTCTGAACCCAGACACTCCACAGCAGACCGAATGCTAGAATTACCAGCGGTTTTGCGGCTCGTCGGCCAGGGCGAGCTGGCAATCCGCGTGAGGTGCTGGAAGGACCCATCTTGGCAGTCTCCCGCCAGACCAAGTCAGTGGCCAATATCCCCGGAGCCCCGAAGCGATACTCGTTTGCAAAAATTAGCGAGCCTATCGCCCTGCCGGGTCTCCTTGACGTACAACTTGATTCCTTTGCTTGGCTCGTCGGCGCGCCGGAGTGGCGCGAGCGCGAGCAGGCTGAGCGCGGCGATGACGCCCGCGTGACGAGCGGCCTCGAGGATATCCTTGAAGAGCTCTCGCCGATTGAGGACTACTCGGGCAATATGTCCCTGTCCTTGTCGGAGCCGCGCTTTGAACCGGTGAAGAACACCGTGGATGAGTGCAAGGAAAAGGACATCAACTACTCCGCGCCGCTGTACGTGACCGCAGAGTTTATTAATAACGACACCCAAGAGATTAAGTCGCAGACCGTCTTCATCGGCGATTTCCCGATCATGACGGATATGGGCACGTTCATCGTGAACGGTACCGAGCGCGTCGTCGTCTCTCAGCTGGTGCGCTCCCCGGGCGTCTACTTCGATCGCTCGATCGATAAGTCCACCGAGCGCCCGCTGCATTCCGTGAAGGTTATTCCTTCCCGCGGTGCATGGTTGGAGTTCGATGTCGACAAGCGCGACACCGTCGGCGTGCGCATTGACCGCAAGCGCCGCCAGCCGGTAACCGTGCTGCTTAAGGCACTGGGCTGGAGCGAGGAGCAGATCAGGGAACGCTTCGGCTTCTCCGAGCTCATGATGTCCACCCTGGAGTCGGACGGTGTAGCGAACACCGATGAGGCACTGCTGGAGATTTACCGCAAGCAGCGCCCAGGCGAGCAGCCTACCCGCGAGCTGGCACAGTCCCTGCTGGATAACTCCTTCTTCCGTGCAAAGCGTTACGACCTGGCAAAGGTCGGCCGCTACAAAATCAACCGCAAGCTGGGTCTCGGCGGCGACCACGATGGTCTGATGACCCTGACCGAGGAAGACATTGCCGTCACCCTCGAGTACCTGGTCCGCCTGCACGTAGGCGAGCGCGAGATGAAGGCACCAAACGGTGAGATGATCGCCCTGCACACGGATGACATCGACCACTTTGGTAATCGCCGCCTGCGCACCGTCGGTGAGCTCATCCAGAACCAGGTCCGTGTGGGCCTGTCCCGCATGGAGCGCGTTGTGCGCGAGCGCATGACCACCCAGGATGCGGAGTCCATCACTCCAACCTCCCTGATTAACGTGCGCCCGGTCTCTGCTGCTATCCGCGAGTTCTTTGGTACCTCGCAGCTGTCCCAGTTCATGGACCACAACAACTCGCTGTCCGGCCTGACCCACAAGCGCCGCCTGTCCGCACTGGGCCCAGGCGGCCTGTCTCGTGAGCGCGCCGGCATTGAGGTGCGAGACGTTCACGCTTCTCACTACGGCCGTATGTGCCCGATTGAGACTCCCGAGGGCCCGAACATTGGCCTCATTGGTGCGCTGGCGTCCTACGCCCGCGTGAATGCTTTCGGCTTCATTGAGACCCCGTACCGCAAGGTTGTGGACGGCAAGATCACCGACCAGGTGGAGTACCTCACCGCCGATGAAGAGGACCGCTTCGCTATTGCTCAGGCCGAGGTCGAGCAGGACGCAGAGGGCAACCTCACCGGCGAGCGTATTGAGGTCCGCCTGAAGGACGGAGATATCGGGCTTACCGATGCCTCCGGTGTGGACTACGTTGACGTCTCCCCGCGCCAGATGGTTTCCGTGGGTACGGCCATGATTCCGTTCTTGGAGCACGACGATGCTAACCGTGCCCTCATGGGTGCGAACATGCAGAAGCAGGCCGTGCCGCTGGTGCGCTCCGAGGCTCCGCTGGTGGGTACCGGTATGGAGCAGCGCGCTGCGTACGACGCTGGCGACGTTGTTATCACCCCGAAGGCCGGTGTGGTCGAAAACGTCACCGCTGATGTCATCACCATCATGGATGATGAGGGCCAGCGCGATACCTACATCCTGCGTAAGTTCGAGCGCACCAACCAGGGCACCAACTACAACCAGACCCCGCTGGTTTCCATGGGTGAGCGCGTAGAGGCCGGCCAGGTTCTGGCCGATGGCCCTGGTACCCACAATGGTGAGATGTCCCTCGGCCGCAACCTGCTGGTTGCCTTCATGCCGTGGGAAGGCCACAACTACGAGGACGCTATCATCCTCAACCAGCGCATCGTGGAAGAGGACATCCTGACCTCCGTCCACATCGAAGAGCACGAGATCGATGCCCGCGATACCAAGCTGGGCGCTGAGGAAATCACCCGCGAGATCCCGAACGTCTCTGAGGACGTATTGAGCGATCTAGACGAGCGCGGCATCATCCGCATCGGTGCCGACGTTCGCGCCGGTGACATCCTGGTGGGTAAGGTCACCCCGAAGGGTGAGACCGAGCTGACCCCGGAGGAGCGCCTGCTGCGCGCCATCTTTGGCGAGAAGGCTCGCGAAGTCCGCGATACCTCCATGAAGGTTCCGCACGGTGAGGTGGGCAAGGTCATTGGCGTTGCTCGCTTCTCCCGCGATGATGATGACGATCTGGCCCCTGGCGTCAACGAGATGATTCGCGTCTACGTGGCCCAGAAGCGCAAAATCCAGGACGGCGATAAGATGGCCGGCCGCCACGGCAACAAGGGCGTTGTGGGCAAGATTCTGCCGCCAGAGGATATGCCGTTCATGGAAGACGGCACCCCGGTAGACATCCTGCTGAACACCCACGGTGTGCCGCGTCGTATGAACATTGGCCAGGTCCTCGAGGTTCACCTGGGCTGGTTGGCACATGCCGGCTGGAAGGTTGACACCGAGGATCCGAAGAACGCCGAGTTGCTCAAGACCCTGCCGGAAGAGCTGTACGACGTCCCTGCGAATTCCTTGACCGCTACCCCGGTCTTCGATGGTGCTACCAACCACGAGATCGAGCGCCTGCTGGCTTCCTCCCGTCCTAACCGCGACGGCGATGTGCTGGTGGATGAGAACGGCAAGGCCACGCTATTCGACGGCCGCTCGGGCGAGCCGTACAAGTATCCGATCTCTGTCGGCTACATGTACATGCTCAAGCTGCACCACTTGGTCGATGAGAAGATTCACGCCCGTTCCACCGGTCCTTACTCCATGATCACCCAGCAGCCGCTGGGTGGTAAGGCCCAGTTCGGTGGCCAGCGCTTCGGCGAGATGGAGGTGTGGGCAATGCAGGCATACGGCGCTGCCTACACCCTGCAGGAGCTGCTGACCATCAAGTCCGATGACGTCGTCGGCCGCGTGAAGGTCTACGAAGCCATTGTTAAGGGCGACAATATTCCAGATCCGGGCATCCCTGAGTCCTTCAAGGTGTTGCTCAAGGAGCTGCAGTCCCTGTGCCTGAACGTGGAGGTTCTCTCCACCGACGGCACGCCGATGGAGCTGTCTGGCTCTGATGACGATGACATGGACAGCCCATCGCTTGGCATTAACCTGTCCCGCGATGAGGGTTCCTCCGCTGACATCGCCTAATTAGTTTCTTGGTCCACCGCGGGGTAAGTCCCCGCGGTAGGGCATAAACGTTCCATTCATACAAAGCCATCAATTCCTCGACAACGAGGATGAAAGGGAGACATTACGTGTTTGACGTAAATCTCTTCGACGAGCTCCGCATCGGTCTGGCCACCGCAGACGATATTCGTCGCTGGTCCAAGGGCGAGGTCAAAAAGCCTGAGACCATTAACTACCGCACCCTGAAGCCGGAGAAGGACGGCCTCTTCTGTGAGCGCATCTTCGGCCCCACCCGTGACTGGGAGTGCGCTTGTGGTAAGTACAAGCGCGTCCGCTACAAGGGCATCATCTGTGAGCGCTGTGGCGTTGAGGTCACCAAGTCTAAGGTCCGCCGTGAGCGCATGGGCCACATTGAGCTGGCCGCTCCGGTAACCCACATCTGGTACTTCAAGGGAGTTCCTTCCCGCTTGGGCTACCTGCTGGACCTGGCTCCGAAGGATCTCGAGCGCATCATCTACTTCGCAGCCAATATCATCACCTCCGTGGATGAAGAGGCTCGCCACAACGATCAGTCCACCCTGGAAGCAGAAATGCTCCTGGAGAAGAAGGACGTTGAGGACGATACCGAGTCCGAGATCGCCGAGCGCGCCTCCAAGTTGGAGTCTGATCTGGCCGAGCTGGAAGCAGCCGGTGCCAAGGCAGATGCCCGCAAGAAGGTGCAGAATGCTGCCGATAAGGAAATGCAGCACATCCGCGAGCGCGGCGAGCGCGAAATCGCCCGCCTCGATGAAATCTGGAATACTTTCATCAAGCTAGCTCCGAAGCAGATGATCATTGATGAGACCATCTACGAAGAGCTGGTGGACCGCTACGAGGATTACTTCACCGGCGGCATGGGTGCAGAAGCCATCCAGACCCTGGTCCGCAACTTCGACCTCGAGGCTGAGGCCGAGGAGCTGCGCGAGATCATCAACAACGGCAAGGGCCAGAAGAAGATGCGTGCCCTGAAGCGCTTGAAGGTTGTTGCGGCCTTCCTACGCTCCGGCAATGATCCGGCTGGCATGGTGCTGGATGCTGTCCCGGTTATTCCACCAGAGCTGCGCCCGATGGTGCAGCTGGACGGTGGCCGCTTCGCTACCTCCGACCTGAACGACCTCTACCGCCGCGTGATCAACCGCAATAACCGTTTGAAGCGCATGATCGACCTGGGCGCTCCAGAGATCATCGTGAACAACGAGAAGCGCATGCTGCAGGAGTCTGTAGACGCGCTCTTCGATAACGGCCGCCGCGGCCGTCCGGTTACCGGTCCGGGTAACCGTCCGCTCAAGTCTCTGTCTGACTTGCTCAAGGGCAAGCAGGGCCGCTTCCGCCAGAACTTGCTGGGTAAGCGCGTGGACTACTCTGGCCGTTCCGTTATTATCGTTGGTCCGCAGCTGAAGCTGCACGAGTGTGGTCTGCCGAAGCTCATGGCTCTCGAGCTATTCAAGCCATTCGTCATGAAGCGCTTGGTAGAAAATGACTACGCCCAGAACATCAAGTCCGCCAAGCGCATGGTTGAGCGCCAGCGCCCAGAGGTGTGGGACGTTCTGGAGCAGGCCATTTCCGAACACCCAGTGATGCTCAACCGTGCGCCTACGCTGCACCGCCTGGGTATTCAGGCCTTCGAGCCGAAGCTGGTTGAGGGTAAGGCTATTCAGCTGCACCCGCTGGCTTGTGAGGCGTTCAACGCTGACTTCGACGGTGACCAGATGGCAGTCCACCTGCCGCTATCCGCTGAGGCTCAGGCTGAGGCCCGCGTCCTGATGCTGGCTTCCAATAACATTCTGTCCCCGGCATCCGGTAAGCCGCTGGCCATGCCACGTCTGGACATGGTTACCGGCCTGTACTACCTGACCATGGACAAGGCCGAGGACGAGATCGGTGGCAATGGCCGCTACCGCGAGGCGGAAGAGGACAAGCCGGCAACCGGCATCTTCTCCTCCTACGCTGAGGCCCTCATGGCCTACGACCGCGGCACCGTTGGCCTGCAGGCCCCGATCAAGGTTCGCATCGATCACCTTCGCCCGCCGAAGGAAATCGAGGAAGAGCAGTTCCCGGATGGCTGGTCCAAGGGCCAGGCGTGGATGGGCTACACCACCATTGGCCGCGTCATGTTCAACGAGCTGCTGCCATGGAACTACCCGTACCTCGAGGGCATCATGGTCCGCAAGGGCGGCGGCTCCGGCAATAAGGTCCTCATCGGTGACGTGGTCAATGACTTGGCCAATAAGTACCCGATGATCACCGTGGCTCAGGTGCTGGACAACATGAAGGATGCCGGCTTCTACTGGGCAACCCGTTCTGGCGTGACCATCACCATGTCTGACGTTCTGGTTCTGCCGAATAAGACCGAGATCCTCGAGTCTTATGAGAAGGAAGCAGAGCGCATCGAGCGCAAGTACTGGGAGCAGGGCGCCCTGACCGAGCGCGAGCGCTACGATCGCCTGGTTGAGCTGTGGAAGGACGCTACCGATACCGTCGGTGAGGCCGTCGAGAACATGTACCCGGATCACAACCCGATTCCGATGATTGTGAAGTCTGGTGCGGCCGGTAACATGCGTCAGATCTGGACGCTGGCCGGTATGAAGGGCATGGTTGTGAACTCGCACGGTGATTACATCACCCGTCCGATTAAGACCTCCTTCCGCGAAGGCCTGTCCGTGCTGGAGTACTTCAATAACTCCCACGGCTCCCGAAAGGGTCTGGCCGATACCGCTCTGCGTACCGCTGACTCCGGTTACCTCACCCGCCGTTTGGTGGACGTGGCCCAGGACGTCATCGTCCGCGAAGAGGACTGTGGCACCCGCCAGGGTGTTCGCGTTCCAATCGGCGAGGTTTCCGGCGACAAGGTGGTTCTCTCCGAGCTGTGGGAGACCTCCGCATCCGGCCGCGTTCTCGCAACCGATGTCAAGGACGACAACGGTGAGGTCGTGGCCGAGGCCGGCTCCGACCTGACCGAGGAGCTCACCCAGAAGCTGCTTGACGCCAAGGTCACCGATGTCAAGGTTCGCTCCGTGCTGACCTGCCAGACCCCGGCCGGCGTATGTGCCAAGTGCTACGGCAAGTCCATGGCTTCCGGCCAGCTGGTCGATATCGGCGAGGCTGTCGGCATCGTGGCTGCGCAGTCCATTGGTGAGCCGGGTACCCAGCTGACCATGCGTACGTTCCACCAGGGTGGTGTCGGTGGCGATATTACCGGCGGTCTGCCGCGTGTTCAGGAGCTCTTCGAGGCCCGTAACCCGAAGAACCGCGCTCCTATCGCCTCCGTTGACGGCACTGTCTCCCTGTCCGATGAGGGCAACTTCTGGACCCTGACCATCACCCCGGATGACGGTTCTGATGACGTGGTCTATGAGAAGCTCTCCAAGCGTCAGGGCCTGGCTCAGGTCCGGCGTCCAATGGAGTCCAACCCGGATGCCATGATTGAGCGCTCCCTCAAGGACGGCGACCACGTCCAGACCGGTGACCGCCTGATGCGTGGTGCGGCCGATCCGCACGACGTTCTCGAGGTTCTCGGCCGTCGTGGTGTGGAGCAGCACCTCATCAATGAGGTTCAGGCTGTGTACCGTACCCAGGGTGTGGCTATCCACGATAAGCACATCGAGATCATTATCCGCCAGATGCTGCGCCGTGGCACCGTCATCGATGCGGGTACCACGGACTTGCTGCCGGGTAACCTTATCGACCTTTCTGAGGCTAAGCAGCTCAATGCTGCTCAGGTTGCAGAAGGTGGCGAGCCGGCTCAGCTGCGCTCGGAGATTATGGGTATTACCAAGGCTTCCTTGGCTACTGAGTCCTGGTTGTCTGCTGCATCGTTCCAGGAGACCACTCGCGTGCTTACCGACGCCGCTATTAATAAGCGCTCCGATAAGCTCATCGGTCTCAAGGAGAACGTCATCATTGGTAAGTTGATCCCGGCTGGTACCGGTATTTCCCGTTACCGCAATATCTCCGTTAAGCCGACCGAGGCTGCGCGCAACGCTGCATACTCGATTCCGACTTATGGCGATTCCATCTACGGCGATGATGGCTTCGGTGAGTTCACCGGTGCTTCCGTCCCGCTGGATGAGGACTTCACCTTCTAGGTAAAAGCGAGGGCAGCAACGCCGTAAATGCTGCACAAAAAGAAGCGTGTCTGGATTCCCAGACACGCTTTTTCATGCGAAAAAGGTGGACAGCTTAGAGAAGGCGTACTGATCTCCAAGAGGGGCATTTAGCTGATTCATCACGTATTTAAGTGGCGCGGACAATCCGAAGAGCCACTGACTAGGTAGATCTTCCGTACCTAGGAAATGTATACGGTGTTAACCATAGATAATAATAAAATTAAATACAGGTATCGGTTGTTAAGGGTGGTTGATTTCAATAACGTTAGACATTGAGGACAGTCAGAACTCAGCTAAAAATTAGATGTTCGTACGCCCAGGTCAAGAGTGGAGGGCATGCTCCTGTTCTCTGTGTTCGCAATTTGTATAAGGAAGGACTTTTCATGAAAATGAAGAGTTTTAACGGCGTAACTCGCCGTCGCGGCACTACGGTCGCTGCCGCGGCTCTCTCTGTAGCTCTCGTGACTCCATTTGTTCATCCAGTTGTAAATCCGGGGGCCTCGCCGGTTGCTGCTGCTCAGGATGCAGCATCTGCGCAGGATCGCAGCGTTGATTCGCGGGGCACCTCGGAAGCAACTGCTATCCGTGCGGATGGTACTTGGGGTCAGAAGAAGGGCTACCAAGGAACGGTCTACTTGGATCGTGATGGAAGTCCAGATGACCAGGATGATGCTGACGAGGCCATGCCTGGTGTAAAGGTCTTCTTGCAGTATGCTAACGGTAAGGGGCAGGTTTCTCCTATTTACTACACCACCTCGGATTCCGAGGGTAAATTCGTCTTCAACTTGTCCAAGGCGCCGAAGGATGGTCTGGGCAATCCGGTCGAATTCAAGTTGGCAGGCGATGAGAAGTTCCGGGTCCGCACGTGGGCTGAGAACCCGAACCCTGCAAAATACACGTTAGCGGCCGGTGGCGACATGTACACCGGTCGCTTCCATAACCGAACGACCCGTAAATGGGAGAGCTGGGACTTTACGGCCGGCATTAACCGCATTGTCGGTTCTAAGGTCGTATTCCAAGAACGTCCGAACGTAGATGGCTGGCTTGCAAAGCCTGAGGCGGAGTGGACTGAGGCTCCGACTGCCGATAAAAAGTGGCCCGAAGGTGGAGATTATGGCACGGCTCGTGGCAATGTCTGGTGGGAAAATAATGAGGCCGAAGGCTCTCTGTCAAACCAGTACTACAAGGGTCCTTCAGACCGAGCTGCTACCAACGTTAAGGTCGTCGGATCTTATGTTAACGATGAGGTAGCACGTAAGTTTGACGCTTGGAAGGCCGCAAACAAGAACTACACTCGTGAACAGTTCCGCGTTGCCCAAAAGGAAATCGTTGACAAATACCAGGCTGAGCACGGCGCAGGCTCCCATATCGCAGAGTCTCGCGTAGCTTACCTAAAAGACAACGGTTCTTTCTACCTCCCTTTTGCTGGTTTGTATGGCATTGACCGCAACAAAAAGGGCAGCAAAACCACTGACGAAGAATGGGGCACGCTCGTCTCCAAAAAGGACGAAGAGCACGGAAACCTAATGCAGTGGAACGGCACCCTAGGCCAGCGTCACCGCCACATCAACTCGGACTATATGTACTTGTATCCGGTTGTCGGTGATAACCGTGACCTATGGATGGGAAATTACCAGGACAACATGTTCCAGCCCCCGCATGGCGGAAACCTCGGTATTGAGCTCGAGTCAGCGAACATTGTTTTCCAGAACTTCGCGTTGCTGACTCCGCGCCCACTTCATGACGTTTACAACTTCGACAACACTTCTTCCCTCGCAGCTCCTGGTGATACCGCCAAGTCGAAGACTACAGGCCTGGTTCCTAACCAGACGTATGCTATTGAGTGGTTTGCGGACGGTCAGTCAACTGGTAAGACTTGCACTGTTAAAGCTAACGAGAAGGGTGAGCTGGAGTCCTGTGACCTCACCGTCCCGAAAAATCTATCCAAGGCGACTGTGTACTCTTCTCAGGTATTCGCCGCCGATGCTTCGGGTAAACCCACGGGCACGCTACTTCTGGCGGATTCTTTCCTGGCAGACCCGACCTTCGTTCGTTACGAAGACACCACGGGCACAGCCAAGGAAAAGGATCTTGAAGCGAAGCCTTCTTTTGACAACCCGAATACTGACGCGGTCGAAGAAAAACCGGAAGGTGCAACCTTCGAGTTCGCGGATCCCGCTGCTGCTGAGAAACTTGGGCTGAGTACTGATGATATTGATCCTAAGACCGGCGCAGTTAAATGGCCTGCGGATAAACAGGTTGAAGGCGAAAACGAGGTGCTCGTAAAGGTCACATGGACCCCTGCTGAGGGCGCTGACTCAGTATCGCGAGAAGTTCCTGCGAAGTTTATCCTAGATGCTCCTGCTCCTGTTCCTGCTCCGTCGATTGCTGCTGGTTCTGAGACGGATGAGGTTCCGGCTGATGGTTCGGAGAAGACCTTGGATGACAAGGTTGAGAATCCGACTGATGGCATGACTGGTGAGGTCCTG
>NZ_JAKRNC010000013.1:0-53709 GCF_022347345.1 Corynebacterium sp. ACRPJ | reverse complement strand
CGTGATAGTGGGCGCGGGGCAGGTTTCTTTTCAGGAAAAAATGAGTAGAATATAAGAAACCCGTCCATTCTGCTTATTTCCTGTGAGGAGCTCCACTGACGATGCGCCGCCGCTCTCTGCGTCTCGGTATTACGACGCTCCTGTCTGCCACCTTGCTCGGTGGCGCCACGCCGGCCGTGGCCTATGAGATGCAGCGTGATTCTGCCACCTCGTTGCGCATCATTTTGGATTCGGGCGAAAAGATTGAGCAGGATAACGCGGCTGCGGCCATCCTGGCTATTGCTACCCAGCGCAAGGAAGCATTGGTGGCCGATGGAATTTTGTCTCAGGAAAAGGCGGATGCCGCCTTCGAGTACTACTTTGGCAAAGCCCGGCTCAATACCGCGCGCACCGATGGCAATATTTATTCCACTCCACTGGACTTCCCGTGGGAGCCAGAGGAGCGGACGCAATCCCTAGACGGCAAGGAGTACACCGAAGCGGCCGTATTGGATTACCTCGACATGCTGGGCGCCAACTATGCCCAGGCGGTAATTCGCGCCGAGCTGGGCGAGTTTACCAAGGACTTGCCGCAGGCCCCCGCCGGCAACGCGGCTACCTCTCAAAGTAGCCAGCTGCCGACCCTCGGGGAAACTGGCTCCGCCTTCCCGGATGAGTTCCCTTCCTATGCGGCGGCGCTGTGCGATATTGTCACCATCACCAAGCAGGTCAATGCACCCTTGGAGCAGGCCGCCGTCTCGCACCGTGATGCGGGAACCGTGCCTGAGGAGGCGACGGCGAACGAGCATTCCGGTCTATCCGCCTTTGAAGGCGGCCTCCTAGCCACCGGTTTGGCGGCGTTGACCAGCGCCGCCGGATTCGGATGGTCCGCACTCGACTGGTCCGAAATCCTTTCTCACCTGGGCCAGTTCTTTTCCTAGGCGTTAAGCCCTGCCCGCTGGGTTAGAGCAAGCGGAATGACGTTAAACCGGTGGGGCTCGCCGAGCCCGTAAATGCATGCTGCTGTTGGCCTATGTAGGCGGAGCCAAAGTACTCGCCATTGGG
Source organism: Corynebacterium sp. ACRPJ (assembly GCF_022347345.1). NCBI lineage: Bacteria > Bacillati > Actinomycetota > Actinomycetes > Mycobacteriales > Corynebacteriaceae > Corynebacterium > Corynebacterium sp. ACRPJ. The sequence goes on along the minus strand of NZ_JAKRNC010000013.1, from coordinate 52,665 downwards.
CCGTGCGTGCAGGCTGGTTAATTGCAGTCTGTCCGTGGCATAGGGGCTTGTGCGACGGCGCACCCACGATCCAATGTGCAGGCGGATGGCATCCGAATAGCGCGGGGAATTGAGATGGGCTAGCGGGCGATAGCCGGCGGCTACCTCCAGCGCGAAGACTACCCAGCCTTGGATGCGGTGCTGGGCGGCGACTTCCGCGGACGTCGGCAAGCGGCCATAGTGCACGCGGTGGGGTGCAATGAAGAGTTTGAGGTGCGAGTAGCCGGGGATGGGCTCGTACATGGTGGGGAAGTAGTGCTCCTGAATAAGGGCAGGAGGCGGACGCGTGATAATTGTCTCATGCCCGCCCCAACCTCGCCATTTCTGAGGGTTTCCTGAAAGGGGTGGGCGCGAATGAGCGCGCGGTTCGCTATACTCTCGGGGAGTTAAAGAGAATCGTAACCAAAGGATTTAAGTACATGCGTGGTCTAATCGTTGACTATGTCGGCGTCCTTGACGGCACCGAAGAAGACAACCGCCGCTGGAAGGCGCTGCTGGCCGGCGCCAAGGCAAATGGCGCAGCAACCGCCATCCTGTCCAATGACCCAGGCGGACTAGGCGCGGAGCACATCCGCGAGTGGGAGTACCGCGGAAACGTCGACGCAGTTGTTCTCTCCGGCGAGGTGGGGGCGGAAAAGCCTGAGGTCGCAGCCTTCCAAGCGGCAGCGGATGCCCTAGAACTGCCGCTCAATGACTGTGTCATGGTTGATGATTCCATCCTCAACGTGCGCGCCGCCGTGGAATCCGGCATGGTGGGCTTTTTGTACACCAGCTTTGACCGCGTCTCCGTTGAAATCCAGGCAGTCTTCGATATTGAAGGTGAGTTTTAGTGGCTAAAGCCCGCGTTTACATCCCTGCGACCTACGCCATGCTGGCGGAACTGGAAGAAACCGGCTCGCTGTCCGCGCGCTCCGGCTGGGGCTTTATGGTGACCCCTGCGCTGCAGGAGTTCTATACCGAGGGCGATGAAGAAGAAATTGCCTACTCGGCCTTCCTCGAGGCCTCTATGGCCTCCATGCGCCTTTTGGCCATCGGCGATGAGGAGAAGTTCCCGCACCGCCGCGTGGTTATCTCGGTAGACTTGGATGATTCTGTCCTTACCCCGCGCCCGGATATGGGCGAGCCGGTGGTAGAGCTTAAGCCGGCACAGTTCAGCAAGGATGACCTAGCGTCCATCCACGTGGATATTGCGGAGTCCGAGGAAACCACCGCGAGGGCCATCGAGGCCATCGATACCGCAGACTTGGGCGATGAAGATGCGGAGCTGGCCGTGGGCGATGCACTGGATAAGTTCATGGCCTTTTATCACCCCACCGAACTCCCTTTCCTCGTAGAATTGCTCTAAAACTCAAGGAGAAAACATGACTCAGCGTTTCAAGAACCTCGCTGCGGCCACCGTTACCGCGGGCGCAGCCCTCATCGCCGCGCCTGCCGCACTGGCAGATACCACCCCAGCTGCAGATGCGGCTGCCGACGCCGTGCCCACCACCCCGTGGCTGGCGCTGCTAGAGACCTCGTCCCAGGGCACCTGGGGCCAGATCCTCGATGTATTCTTCGGCATCGTGGATGCCATTTTGGGAGTTATGGCCGATACCGGCTTCCACCTCTAATTTTCCCACTCCACGTTGGTGCGCAGGGCCTCGAGTAGGCCGCGCACCGCGTCGCGCCGCCGCGCACTGGCGGTATCAGGGGAGATAAGCGCAGGATCATCGAGGCCGCATTCTGGGTCCGCAGGCGGGCCCATATGCGTACAACCGCGGGGGCAGTCCTCGATGGCGGCGGCAAGGTCTTCAAAGACGCCAAGCACGTCATCGGCATCCACGTGTGCGAGGCCAAAGGAACGAATGCCGGGGGTATCGATAATCCAGCCGCCGGTGAATGCATCCTCGGCGGGGAGGGGGAGCGCCACAGATTGGGTGGAGGTATGCCTGCCTTTGCCGACGCCCGATACTTCCCCTGTCTCCCTATCCGCATCCGGTACCAGCCGGTTGACCAGGGTGGATTTACCCACGCCGGAATGTCCGATGAGTGCGGTGACGTGGCCGTCGATGTGCTGGCGCACCGCCTCGAGCCCGTCGTCGACGCCGGCTTCCACCACCGTGACATCGAGATCGGCGAACTCCGCCGCGAAGGGAGCAGGGTCCGTGAGATCGGTCTTGGTCAAGCACAGGATGGGGTGGATATTGCCCACGAATGCAGCAATCAGGGCGCGCTCAACAAATCCGGAGCGCGGCGGCGGATCGGCCACGGCGGTGACGATGAGCATCTGGTCCGCATTCGCCACCACGATGCGCTCATAAGGGTCGGTGTCATCGGCCGTGCGCCGGAGGACGGAGGTGCGCTCTTCCAGCTTCACAATGCGCGCCAGGGTGTCTTTCTTGCCGGAGGTATCGCCCACGACGCCCACGCGGTCGCCCACCTCGATGGCGGTGCGGCCCAGCTCGCGGGCGCGCATGGCGGTGACCCGCGGGCCGTCGTCTAGCGCTACGCCCCAGCGTCCGCGGTCCTTGGTGATGACCATGCCGAACTTGGCATTTTTGTGCTTGGGGCGGTCCTTGGTACGCGGCCGCGAGCCTTTGCCGGGGCGCACGCGCACGTCGGATTCATCGAAAGAACCGAAACGCCTAGCCATTGCTCTCCTGTTGCTCGGGGTCCACCATCGTCTCCCACATGCGGTCGAAGCCAGGCAGGGTCTTCGCGGTGGTGGAAATGTCTTCTACCTCTACGCCCGGTACCCGCAGGCCGATAATCGCACCCGCGGTGGCCATGCGGTGATCGGCGTAGCACGGCCACTCGCCGCCGTGGAGAGGGGCGGGGTCGATATGCAGGCCGTCGGCAAGCTCGGTGACCTTGCCGCCGAGGGCGTTGATATTATCCGCCAGCGCCTTTAAACGGTCAGTCTCGTGCCCGCGCAGGTGCGCAATGCCGGTGAGGGTAGAGGGGGTCTCCGCCAGGGCGCACAACGCCGCGACGGTGGGGGTGAGCTCGCCGATATCGCCCATATTGCGCTCGATGCCCTGCAGCGCGCCGTCCTTGGCGCCCTTGGCAGTGACAAAGCCCGGCTCTTGGGTGACCATGACGCCCATATCCACCAGAATATGGCGAATGGCGTCGCCCGGCTGGGTGGTATTGGCAGGCCAGCGCTTAATGGTCACGCGGCCGCCGGTGACGGCAGCGGCGGCAAGGAAGGGCGTGGCATTGGAGAGATCCGGCTCGATTGCCCATTCCCGCCCGGCAATCGGGCCAGGGTGCACGGTCCACGTATTCTCGCCGGAATCCACGCGTACGCCGGCTTGGCGCAGCATGCCTACGGTCATCTCCACGTGCGGCATGGACGGCAGGGGGCCGCCCTCGTGGGTGACGGAAATGCCCCTTTTAAAGCGCGCGCCGGCCAGCAGGAGTCCGGAGACGAACTGCGAGGAACCAGAGGCGTCGATAGTGACCTCACCGCCTTCCGGTACCCCGTGCGAGCGCACACTAAAGGGCAGGCTATCGCCGTCCACCTCGACGCCGAGCTGGCGCAGTGCATCCAGGGTGGTGGACATGGGGCGGGCGTAGGCCTGCTCGTCGCCGTCGACAAGCACGGCGCCGTCCGCCAGGGCCGCAACCGGCGGGATAAAGCGCATGACCGTGCCGGCCAGGCCGCAGTCCACCGTGGCACCCTTAAGCGGGCCGGGGGTGACGTGGATATCCTCGCCTTCGTGCTCGAAGCGCACGCCCATAGATTCCAGGGCCTTTTCCATCAGCTGCGAATCGCGGGAGACCAGCGGCGCGCGCAGGGTAGAAGGGCCATCGGCCAACGCTGCAAGAATGAAGGCGCGGTTGGTAATAGACTTCGAGCCCGGCACGTGCTGGGCCCACGTAATGGGGCCTGCCGCTTGCGGGGCGGACCAAGGTTGAGACATATCGTCCATAATAGAGGGCATGTGCGGAAGATTCGTTCTTTTTACCGAGTCCCTTCTCGATGAAGTGGGCGCACTGCCCGGAGTTACTGAGGTCCACGCCCCACAAGGTACCCCAGGCCCGCGCTACAATATTGCGCCCACCCAGCCGGTGGCGATGGTGCGCGTGCACGAAAGCCTCGCCCAAGTCGACCCTGCGCGGTGGGCGCTGCTGCCGCACTGGAAGAAGGACCTGGACGGCCCGCCGCTGTTTAACGCCCGGGCGGAGACGGTGGCCACCAAACCCTCCTTCCGGCATGCCTTTAAGGGGCAGCGCTGCCTTATCCCCATGAACGGCTACTACGAATGGCACCAGGAAGAAGGCGGCAAGCAGTCCTATTACGTCCGCGCGGAGGAGGGCCTGTTGTGGGCGGCGGGCCTATGGGACACCGGCCTGGACCGCCTGTCCGCCACGATTGTCACCACCGCCGCCACGGAAGAAATGGAGTGGCTGCACCACCGCCTGCCACGCTTCTTGGCGGCCGAAGAAATGCGTACCTGGCTGGAGGGCAGCCCCGAGGAAGCCGCTGAGCTGCTCTTGCCGACGCCCCTGCGTGGCTTCCACACTCACCCCGCCGACAAGGCTGTGGGCAGCGTATCCAACGATTATCCGGAGCTACTCGGCGAGTAGATCAGCAAAGCTAGCAGAGCACAGCTCTGCGAGGTCCTCCGCATTGAGCTCGATATCCAGCCCGCGGCGCCCGCCGGAGATGAAGACAGTATCGAAAAGGACGGCGGTTTCCTCAACGACCGTGGGCAGCGGGTTCTTCTGTCCCAGCGGGGAAATGCCGCCCGGGATGTATCCGGAGGACTTGGACGCGTCATGCGGATCCGCCATGGCGGCCTTAGCAACGCCGTGGGCGGCCGCGGCCTTCTTGAGGCTCAGGTGGTGGGTGGTAGGGATGACGCACACCGCCAACTGCCGCTTGGACCCTTTGCCCGCCGTTAAATCGATGACCAGGGTTTTGAGCACGCGTTCCGGCTCTACCTCGAGGGCCGCGGCGGCGTGATCGCCGAAGTGATCCTTGCCCGCCTCGAAGGTGTAGACGTGGTGGTCTACGCCGGCATCTTCCACGACTTTGAGCGCTGGGGTGGCTGCATGCGGGGACTTTTTAGACATGACTGGGATCCTAACGCTACGCGTTAGGATAGAAATTGTGGCTAAAGAAACAATCAGCGAAAAGGAGCTGCAGCGCCGCTTCGAAGCGGAAGCGCTGCCCCTGCTAGACCAGCTCTACGGCGGTGCCCTGCGCATGACGCGCAATCCGCAAGATGCTGAGGACCTCGTGCAGGAGACCTACCTCAAGGCCTATAAGTCCTTTCATTCCTTCAAGCAAGGTACAAACCTTAAGGCGTGGCTGTATCGCATCATGACCAATAACTACATCAACTCCTACCGCAAGGCGAAGCGCCGCCCCACGGAGTCCTCGGCCGATGACCTAAGCGATTTTCAGCTGTATACCACTGCTGGGCACGATTCCACCGGCCTGGAATCCGCCGAAGTATCAGCGCTTAAAGAAATGCCGGACGCCACCATTTCAGAGGCCATGAATGACCTGCCCGATGACTACCGGATGGTGGTGTACTACGCGGATGTAGAGGGCTTGGCGTATAAAGAAATTGCAGAAATCATGGATACTCCGCTGGGCACGGTGATGTCCCGGTTGCACCGGGGAAGAAAATTGCTCCGGAAAGCGTTGAAAGACGTGGCACGAGAACAAGGCATTGGATTAGAACACCCAGACATGGAGGAGAAGTAATGGACCGCGCAACGGAACACAACTGTGGTGCGTGTAGCTCCCCAGAGGTACAGGCCCTCCTGTGCGAGCTTCTCGATGAATCCACCACCTATGCCCGCGCACTCGCCATCCGCGAGCACATTGCCCAGTGCGATTTCTGTCAACAGCGCCTCGAGAGCGAGGAGATTATCCGCTCTCTGGTGCGTAACTGCTGTAATGGCCAAGCCAAGGCGCCGCAGGCGCTGCGCCGCCGCATTTCGGTAGAGATCACGCGCATCGACACGGCGTGGTAGGCACTGTTGCTCACCCGCTGTCGTGGGGTCATGGTCTCCTGATCTTCCAACTTTTTGCTTGAGTCCATACTGATCGGGCCGAATTGAGGGCGGAAGGGCCGAATTGAGACCCCAATGTGTTCAATTCGGCCCGATCACATTGGACTTAAGGCACGGAGAGGTCAAGCGGGGGGCTAGGAGACGACATCGATGTGCGTCTGACATAGCAAAAGCCCGGTTCTACGGTCGAAGTGACCGAGGGAACCGGGCTTTGAGTAATGCTGTGCGTTATGCGCCAGGACGCTTGCCGTGATTAGCGGACTTCTTGCGGCGATCCTTGCGCTTGCGACCACGCTTGCTCATTGCGCACTCCTTCGTTGAGGGTATCTGAACTTTATTCAACTGTAGCGGCTAAGGGCGCCGAAACGAAAATTGGGGGCTGCTTATTAAGCGGAAACACGAGCGCGGCCACGGCCGCGGTTGCGGCGACGCTTGAGGGCGCGGCGCTCCTCTTCAGACAGGCCGCCCCAGACGCCGGCGTCCAGGCCGGACTCCAGTGCCCACTTCAGGCAGGAAGTGGCAACGGGGCAACGGTTGCAGACCAGCTTGGCCTTAGCGATTTGGGTAAGTGCAGGACCAGAATTGCCTACTGGGAAGAACAGCTCGGGGTCTTCGTCGCGGCAAACAGCTTCGTGGCGCCAATCCATGATTGATATCTCCTAACAAAAATTCGACAGCAGTAAGCACAAGTGCTTTTCATGAGAAATGAAAAGCAACCAATGCCAGGGTGGGTGGTTGTGTGAACTGGTCTGCGTGCAGTGGGGCCCGGTCTCGAGGTCGGGCCAGCGTCGCCGCCGCCAATGGTTCACATTGTGGTTACTTGAAGTTTCCTTCAAGTTAAGAAGAGGTTTACGTCCTCTTTCTTTTTGCTACCCCAGAATCATGACATGTTTACTCAGACTCCGCTAGGGGTAGAGGCGAAATTGTGGTCAACCTCACGTGAATGAAACTAGTGTGGGGGTCATTTAGGTCGACGTATGAGTTGAAAGAAGCCTGTGAGAAACGCGCTGAACTGGTGCATTGTCCAAAAAACATTGAGTGCGGTGACTGAAGAAGCGTCAAATCTACCCGGCTAACCCCTGCCCCCGCGAAACCTGAGTGGCGCACAAGGAAATGGCCTCGACCGGTGAGTAGACTGTTGGTTTGTGTCTAAGCAGAAGAAAAAGCAGGTAAACAAAAAGCAAAGTGTTTCCTCCGCGCAGCCGGCGCGTGAGGAGAAGGCCCAGCAGGGCGCGCCACAGCCGGTCCTCGTGGCCGCAGCGCTCGCCGTGGTTCAGTCCATCGCCGTCATCTGCTTCGGTATCTTCCTGATTGTGCGCGAGGTGACCGGCGCAGAAAATGGTTCCATGGTGTCGGACTCGGGCTCCGGAAGCTTTGTGGGGCTGGGCACCGCGCTATTTATCTTTATCGTCTTTGGCTTTGTCATCGTCGGTGCTTGGGCCATGGTCAAAGGAAAGCGCTGGGGTAGGGGAGCCATTATCTTGGTGGAGCTCATCTTGGCAGCGAGCTCCTTCCAGATGTTTAGCGGCGGATCGCCGCTACTTGGTGCGGTGACCTTGGCGAGCGCCGCAGTAGTCATCTTCCTGCTGATGTTCGTTCGTGCTTCCACCGAGTGGGCGGCAGCAAACTTCTAAATTCGCTGCCACGCACACTAAGGGCCGCGCCCCGGGTAAATCCGGAAGGCGCGGCCCTTTCTGTAGCGGAGGGTGTTAATCGGCGCTTAGGCCCACGACCTGATCGCCGCGGGTTTCCACGATGGTGTCGCCCGCCAAGGTGAGGTAGACGGGGCCGTGGTAGCCGCCGCGATCAACCGGTATGGTTCGCAGGGTTTTGCCGGTGGACCAATCCATGACAGCAATGCCTGCTTGGGTAGGCACCAACATGTGCTCGTCGACGGCGATGGGGGTGCCGATGGCATCTTCTACCACGTGATCCACTGCGAGGTCGCTCGGCTTGAAGAGATAGAGCCGGGAGCCATCAAACCAGGTCATATGGTGCGGCAGGTCCGCGGTTGCCGGGGCGAACGGCGAGGCGCCTGCATCGATGTCTGGAGAGGGCTCTGCCGAAGTAGAGTCCAGCTTTTCGCCCTTATTGTCATAGGACTCGATCGTGGGGTGCGGTCCTGGGCGGTAGACGGCGGCGGCCTTTTGTCCCACAGCGACAAGCCGGGCGCCGTCGGTGGCTATGTCCACATCGGCAGCGATATCGGGCTCACGGGAATCATCAGGGGTGGTGTCTTGGAAACGCAACCAAGTGGCGCCCGGTTTATCGGGGCAGGACTCGGTCAGTGCCAAATTCTCGGTACGGGTAAGGGCGGAGCTAATGGTGCAGTCTTCATGCGGTTGCTTGTCTGGCTCCTGCTTAGCTTCCACGTCACCGTATTCCACGGTGCGCACCATATCGGAGCGCCACAGATCAATCCGGTCGGTGGAGACCGTTCCTACCCGGTCATTGGAGGAAACGGGTACTACTTTCTCTGAGTTGACGGCGCTGCGGGTGCTGTCATACTCGCCAGTTGCGGCATCGATCGCCACGGTATCCCCGCAGCCCACGCCGGTTTTATACGACGCCACGATTTTGCCCCACGCAGTAGACAGCGAGCACAGATCCGCGTCCGTGCGCTCATAAGTCCAAGCCTCGGAGCCGTCCGGGTTGGTGGCGGTGAGCGTGTGATCGGCGTGCGTGATGGTCAGGCCGTGTGCCGAAACCGCCCGGTATTGGCCGGGTACTGGTTCGTTGGGGAGGTTGAAGGACTCGTGGAGGGCCTCGGGGACGTCGGCAAGCGCGGGTGCATCCTTATCCCCAGGAACGGCCGCTTGGCTGAGATGCGCTTGATTAATATTGGCGGTAATAGCCGCCCCGCCGACCGCGATGGCGCAGACCACGGCAATAACGCCGGTAGCCTTCCAATCGGCGGGGGTCGAGCGCAAAATGGGGGCTTTAGTCATCGGCGGCCTCCTCGTCGGCGCCGGGAGCTGCCGCGGCGCGCGGTGGTACGGGTAGGGGATTTCTCGCGGACAGGCACCTGGCCCACGACCTTGGTCTCAGGGCCGACAGTTTCCTCTACATCCGCGGGGATGTCTAGAGCCTGGGCCAGCTCCGGGGACGTGGAGAACCACTGCGGCGGATTCGGCTCACCCAAATCCAGCTCATCATTAATAACCTGCCATTTGCCCAGCTCATCATAGCCCACCATGGTGATAGCGGTGCCCGTATGGCCGGCGCGACCCGTGCGGCCAATGCGATGGACAAAGGTCATCGGATCATCCGGAACCTGATAGTTGATGACGTGGGTGACATCATCAACGTCGATGCCGCGGGCGGCAATATCAGTGGCGACCAAGATATCCACCTGGCCGGTGCGGAAGGCATGGAGCGACTTCTCGCGCGACTTTTGTCCCAGATCGCCGTGGACCGCGCCCACGTGGAAGCCGCGCCGGGCAAGGTCATCGGCCAACTGGGCGGCCGCGCGCTTGGTGCGGGCGAAGATGATGGTGCGCCCGCGGTCGGAGGCCTGCAGGGCGTGGGCGACGACGGCAATCTTATCCATGCGGTGGGCTTGGAAGGTGACCTTGCGAGTGGAGGAATGGGTGAAATCCTGCTCGCTGGATTCGGCGCGGATATGGATGGGTTTTTCCATAAACCGGCGGGCGAGCGTCAAAATTGCGCCCGGCATCGTGGCGGAAAAGAGCATGGTTTGGTGGGCATTGCCATCGAGTGTCTTGAGGATAGCCTCCACCGAGGGCAAAAAGCCCAGATCCAGCATCTCGTCGGCCTCATCGAGCACCAAGATAGCCACGCGATCTAGCTGCAGTTCGCCGCGTTCGTGGAGATCGATCAATCGGCCAGGCGTGCCAATGATGACATCTACGCCCTTGTTGAGCTTTTTGATCTGTTCCTCGTAGGGACGGCCGCCGTAAATGGAGGCTAAGCGCACGGGCAGGTGGGCGGCAGCCACCTGCAGGTCCTCGGTGACCTGTTGGGCAAGCTCACGGGTGGGGACCACCACGAGGGCGCGCGGGGTGCCATCGAGCTCGTCGATATCGGCGTCATCAAAAACGCGGTCCAAAAGCGGCACGCCAAAGCCATAGGTCTTGCCCATGCCAGTGCGCGCTTGGCCTATCAAGTCCTGGCCGGATAGCGCGATGGGCAGGGTTAATTCCTGGATTGCAAAAGTACGCGTGATGCCACGAGTGGCGAGACCATCGCAGATTTCGGCCGCAACGCCGAGTTCCGCGAAGCTCGGTGGCTGGGATTTTATGTCAGACACACCTTGATAGTAGCCGGGATGGTTATAGTGGGGCCATTGACAATAAAACTCTAGTTAGAGGAGGAATCTTCATGGATATCAAGTTTGGCTTCGCGGATACCGCTCGCGAGCTGGTCATTAGTGCTGCAGGTGACCAAGCCGAGCTGACGCAGAAGATCAACAGTGCCCTGGCGGATAACTCCACCCTGGAATTGGAAGATGACAAGGGCCGCAAATACCTCGTGCGCACTGACCGCGTCGTCTACGTCGAGGTCGGCATTGCAAAGAAGCACGCCGTGGGATTCGCCGGCGCCTAAGGCGAGCGCATAGGGCTGCTGATTCAGCTTTTTTAAATACAAACGGGTAACCTAAGGCCCCATGGAAAAAAGGGAGACTCGCCACGCTCACCGGAGCCAGGGCCACGCACCGGACCACCCCAATGCGGTGGTCCGGTTTGCGCGTCAATATGGCTGGTGGCGCGTGGTGGCTATCCCCCTCATGATCGCGCTGACCATTTGGTTCATCGTCGATATCGCCACCAACTCTTCCTCTGAAGAAAAGGCGGAAGCCACTAGCGAGGCTGCCCCAACGAGTACGGAGAAGATGGGCCCTGACCCTGCCGATGCTGCAGCGGTGAAGCGGGAAATCAGCGAGATGCCGCCCGGTGGCTCCTATACCAAGCAGGGCAAGGGCACCTTCCACGAGGTAGGCGAGCCTGGCGCCGTCGCGGGTAAGGGTGGCGAGCACAAGGTGCGCTATTCCATCGAGGTAGAAGATGGCCTGAACACCGCACCGTATGGGGGCGATGAGTCTTTTGCCGCCATGGTGGAGGCCACCTTGTCTGATCCGCGCGGCTGGACCGCGCATAAGGACTTTGAGTTCGAGCACGTGGCCGCTGATGCGGAACCGGATACCCGCATCCAGCTGACTTCGCTCGGCACCGCCGCAGAGCGCTGTGGCGAGAAGATTGAAACGGAAACCTCCTGCCACACCACCATTACGGGCGAGTCCACCACCATTATCAACGAGGCCCGCTGGGTACGCGGCGCCACGCCTTTTGAAGGCGATATGGGCAATTATCGCCAGTACGTCATCAACCATGAGTTGGGTCATGCCATTGGCTATACGGCCCACCAGCCGTGTGGCGGCCAAGGCAAGCTGGCGCCGGTCATGATGCAGCAGACCTTGGACCTTAACAACAAGAAATTGCACGATCGCAATCCCAGCGAGGTCTATCCTGATGAGGACGTGACCTGCTCACCGAACCCGTGGCCTTATCCGAATCCGGATAATAAGGATCCCCACCAACCCGAATAGGAGTTAAGGATGCCGCTTCCCCCAGAGCATGTTTTAAGCGCCTTCCACGCGGAAACCGGTGCCACTGGTACCCGCCGCGCGCAGGGCGATCAATTGGGTCCGGTGTGGGATAACGGCATCAAGGTGGGTGACGTGGTCTATTCCCAGGCCGGTCCGTTTGCCGCCTGGTCCGCTAAGGTGCGCGAGCGCCTCAGCGTGCAGGGGGCCCGCGTTTCCCGGCCGGTACTGTCTAGCGATGGTCGGCACACGGCCGCAGGGTGGAAGGCTACCCAGTTTATTCCGGGCCATGTTCGCGGGCGCATTGATGAAACCGCACAGATGGCGTTGCGCTTGGATACGGCTCTGGCCGAGGTGCCCATTCCCAACGGGCAGCGCAGCGATGCCTTCGCTCGCGCCGAGCGCGCCGCCTGGGAGGAAACGGGCGAGGCTTATCGCCCAGCCCTGCTTGCCGACGTCCCCCTTATCCCCGCCCACACCGCTCTTCTCACCACCACGGTTTACCACGGCGCTAACCCGCCGGGCATTGTGGACATTGTGCCGAGTGAATCCCCGCGCCCAGCCGGCTGGACGGCCGCTTTGGTCATTGTGGATGGGCTCATTGGCCAGGCTGTTGATGATGGGATTTGCCAGCGCTTCAGTCACGTACCCGGTATGCAGGAATTGCTGTTGCGCGCGGTGTCATATCGCCGTCATGTCAATGACCTGCACTCCGCATCGCGTTCAAACACGCGTTCGCACATAGAGCGGGTGGAGCAGCATCTGGTGTCGCGGGCATCTGCCATACTGGAGCGGTGAGTTACGACCCCCATTCCACCGCGCGTGCGGGAGTGGTCCTTCCACCGTCCCCGCAGGTGCGCCTCGTTCCCCGTACCCAGTCCGCCACGACCCGCAGTTGGCCTGTTGACCTGCCCGAATCCGGTACCTGGAAGGTAACCGGTGCCGCCGGCACCGGTGTGTCCAGCTTCCTTATCGATACCGTCATTCATACCTTGGATAAAGCCCGGCAGACCGGCGCGGATCCCTCCGGCATCCTCGTTATCGCTCCCTCGAAGGAATCCGGCGCCCGGCTGCGCCGCGAGCTTTCCGAACGCCTCGAGGATTACGCCGCACAAACTTCCATGGTGCGTTCCGTACACTCCCTCGCATTCGCGTTGCTGCGCACAGCGGCCGAGGAGGAGCTGCGCCTTATTACCGGTGCGGAGCAAGACGCCGTTATCCGCGAGCTGCTCACGGGCCAAGCAGAAGACGGACATGGCTCGTGGCCCGCGGAGATGCGCCCCGCGCTGGAATATGTGGGCTTCGCCCGGCAGCTGCGCGATTTCCTTTTGCGTTCCATTGAACGCGGCCTGGGACCGGGTGACCTAGAGAGCCTCGGTGCCGAGCACGGCCGCCCCATGTGGTCTGCGGCGGGTGAATTCCTGCGCGAGTACGAACGCGTGCAGCTTCTTTCCCGCGCCCATTCCTATTCCGCTGCGGAATTGGTTACCGCAGTTCTTCAGCGCCCCCAGCTACTGCGCGAGCACCCCTTCCACACCATCATTGTCGATGATGCGCAATTGCTCGATCCCACTGCGGGCAAGCTCATTCGCGAAATGGCCCCGCAGGCGGATCTCGTGGTGGTAGGTGGCGATGCCGATCAATCCGTCTTTGCCTTCCGCGGTGCTAGCTCGCGTTTCCTGCGGGACTTCCCAGCTGACCACGACATCGAGCTCACCGAGCCTCACCGCACACCCTCTCCGGCGTGCATCTCCATTGTGGATTCGGACGGCAGGCTGCGTGACGTCGTAGCCAATACCGTGCGCCGCCGCCACTTAGAAGACGGCGTGCCCTGGCGCGATATCGCCGTCATCGTTCGTTCAACCGGTGATATCGGGCAGATGCGCCGCACCCTGTTGGCCGCCGGCGTGCCCGTGCACATTAGCCCTACCGACGTCGTCTTGGCCGAACAGCGTTTGGTTTCCGCCGTGCTGCTCGCCCTGCGTGCCTTGGAGGAAGACCTATCAAACTCGGAGTTGGAAGAATTGCTCACCGGCCCCGTGGGTGGTGCCGATCCCGTCACCCTGCGCCGCCTTATCCGTGGTCTGCGGCGCTGGGATTCCACCACCCGGGGCATCGATAGCCTCCGCGGTCTTCTCTATGGTGAGCTCCCAGATTTTAATGGACAACTCACTGAGCGCGAATACTCCATTCTGGAGCGTGTACGCGCGGTTCTGAGCGCCGGCCGGAACGCACTCGCCTCCGGGGACTCTGTGGAGGAAGTTCTCTGGGCTGTATGGAGCGCAACCGAGCTCGATAGCCGCCTCCAGGCTTCGGCGCTGCGCGGAGGTGCGACCGGCTCGCAGGCCGACCGCGACTTGGATGCAATGATGGCGCTTTTTGACGCCGCAGGCGACTACGTCGAGCGCCGCCCTGATTCCTCGCTACGCACCTTCCTGACGCATGTCACCGAACAGGAACTTCCCACCGGTGTGCGTGACCGCCGCACCGCTATTCCGCAGGCAGTAGAGATCCTGACTGCACACGGCGCCGTGGGCCGCGAATGGGATACCGTCATCGTGGCCGGCGCACAGGAAGGAAGCTGGCCTTCGCTAGGGGAGACCGGCTCCATCTTTGGTCAAGAAGATCTCATCGATCTCCTCGACCACGATATTGATCCCGATACCCCCGTCAGCCACGTTGCCTCCCGTTTGGCAGAGGAGCGTCGACTCTTCCATGTCGCTACCACGCGCCACCGACAGCGCCTGCTCATTGCCGCTGTGGAGAACCCGGAAGGCGATACGGTCTCTGAGCCTTCGCGCTTCATCAGCGAATTCGCCGGCCGGGGAGTGGACGTGCCTGGTCAAGCTGCGCGTCGGCAAGCAAAGCGGGCGCTGCGCCGCACCCAACTCCCGCGCGAGCTGGGCCTCGATGTGCCCGAACCCGCACCCGTGTCAGTGCGCGATGGGCTCGAGGTGGATCCCCTCGATGTGGCGGTGCTGTCCGTGCCGGCCTTTGTTGCACAATTGCGCCGCGTGGTTACCAATCCGGAATCCGGTGAGGTTGAGCGCAAACAAGCAGCGCGCCAGCTCGCCCGCTTAGCGACAGCCGATATCCCTGGCGCCCACCCGGAGCAGTGGTGGTCTGCGCGCTCCGTTGCGGCTGAACTGCCGCTGCATACCAGCGGCAGTTTGTCACCATCCCGTGTGGAAGCATTGCTCAACTGTCCACTCAAGGCCGTGCTCGGCAATGTGGCCGAGGACCCAAGCACCGAGGAACACCTGCTCCGCGGTACTTTGGCGCACGCCTTCTTTGAAGCCATCGGCCGCGGCATGGATGCGGAAAAGGCCAAGCTATTGGTGATGGAAGCTTTCGAGCGCATTCAGGATGTGCCGCAGTGGCAATTGCGATTTAAGCTCGATGAGTTTTCCACCCTGTTGGACCGCGCTCAGGAATGGGCGCGCCAATCCGAGGTCAATCAAGAGCTTGCCGGTGTGGAAATCCCCGTAGGCGTACGCGTCAGCGAGGAGGTGCGCATCGGCGGCTATATGGACCGTCTGCTTCGCGATGGAGAGGGAAATTACTTGGTGGTGGACCTCAAGACGGGGAGAAGCAAGCCGGCTAAGAAAGAGGGCGAGGACCATGTGCAGCTGATGACCTATCAGCTCGCGCTTGCCCACGGCGCATTTGACGGCCACCAAGTTCACGACGGCGAAGGCATGCCGCGCCAGGGCGGTGTGCTGGTGTATCCGGGTGCGACCACCAAAAAGATTGGTGAGCTTTGGCAAAGCGATAAGTCGCCGGAAGCCCTGGAAGAATTCGCCGCACTTCTGCCCCCGCTGGTGGAGGAGATGCGTGGCCCGCGCATCACTGCGCGCACCAATAAAGACTGCGATAAATGCCCAATTCGCTCCATCTGCCCCGTGCAGGAAGAAGGAAGGATGACCACCGATGCCTAAGAGCAATTTTTCCCCACAGCAGATCGCTGCCGCCTTGGGCAAGGACTTTCCGCCTACCGAGGAACAAGCCCATGTCATCGAAGGCCCCTTTAGCCCCAAACTCGTGGTTGCCGGCGCTGGTGCCGGCAAGACAGAAACTATGGCCTCGCGCGTGGTGTACCTGGTGGCCAATGGCTATGTGCGCCCGGAGCAGGTTCTCGGCCTGACCTTCACCCGTAAGGCGGCGCAACAGCTGGAGCAACGTATCCGCCGGCAGCTGATTAAATTGCGCGATTCCGGCCTCATCCCACCAGGCGGTGAGGTGACAGAAGCGCTAGAAAACATTGCGCCGAAGGTAGCTACCTATGACTCCTATGCGGGAGAACTCGTTCGCGAATACGGGCTCTTGGTTCCGGTGGAGCCCACCGCACGCATCATCACCGAGGCCGAGCGTTATTCCTTGGCCTACGATGTGGTGCGCAATTACACCGGCCAGCTGGAAGACGATCGCGCCCTAGCCACGATTACCGAGACCCTGCTGAAATTCAGCCAAGATATCGATAATGGGCTGAAAGGCACCGAACACATAGCGCAGCACGCCCGAGACTTCCGCGCGGATATCGATAACCTGGAAAAGACCCCAAAAAATGGACCTGAGTACAGCAATGACCTATTAAAATACCTAGCCACGCAGGACCGTCGCGTGCAGTACGTGCCGCTGCTGGAGGCCCTCCACAAGGAACAAACTGAGCGACAAGTCATCACCTTTGGCGAGCAGATGGCCGTCGCTGCCCGCGTAGCGCGCGACCATCCTGTGGTGGGCAAGCAACAATCCCAGCGCTATAAGGTCGTCATGCTAGACGAGTACCAAGACACCTCCTATGCCCAGCGTGTGCTGCTGCGCAGCCTCTTTGGTGGCGAGCAAGAAGGACTATCCGTTACCGCTGTGGGTGATCCCATGCAGGCCATCTACGGGTGGCGTGGTGCGACCTCTGAAAACCTCACTGCCTTCGTGGAGGACTTCCCGGTCGCGCCGGGCACACCCGCTCCGAAGGACCAGTTGACCACCTCTTGGCGCAACCCCTCTGGCGCGCTGGATTTGGCAAACTTAGTGGCTGAGGGGGTATTCGAGGGAGGTGAACGCCCCGTAGATGCGCTCTCAGCCGCACCGCACAAGGGCGAAGGTGAGATTCAGCTGGCTTACTTTGACAGCGAAGCTCGCGAGCGCGAATTCGTAGCCGAACATCTTAGGAAACAGTGGGAAAAGCGCGAAGGCGATATCTTCAGCGCAGCGGTTCTGGTGCGGAAGAACAAACAATCCGCAGCAATTGCGGCGGCTTTAGACAAAGCGGGCGTACCCAATGAAATCATCGGTCTCGGTGGCCTGCTGTGGCAGCCAGAAATCCAGGACCTTGTAGCTATTGCCACTATGCTCGTGCGACCAGAAGACTTGCCTGCGGCCGTGCGCGTGCTCGCGGGCCCCATTTGTGGCCTGGGAATTAGCGATATTCAAGCACTTGCTTCCCGCCAACGAAACCTGGCCGGCGCGAGGGAGGAGCGCTTGCGCTGGGAACCGGGAATGGACCCGGAAGAATACCTGCGCGCGCAGCTGGAAGATGTCACCGCTGAGGAGCCAGATCAGCGCGTCGGCCTTGCCGACGCCCTGGCCGACCTAGGTGAGAGGGACCGCTATACCCCGCAAGGCCTCGCCCGTATGGAAGAGGTTTCTGCCAAACTGCGACACCTGCGCACCTATTCTCTTTCCAAACCGCTGGTGGATATCTTCGCCGATATTGAAGCATTGTTTAATATCCGCACCGAGGTCCTTGCCCGAGGTAGCGCAGGTGGTGCTACGCACTTGGACAAATTTGCCGATATTGTTGCTAGCTTCCATGGTGATTCCCTCTTTGCGCTCCTGGACTATTTCGCGCTAGCGCTAGAAAAGGAAGACGGTCTGGAACTCGGTGAGGTTCCTGCCGCTACCGACCGCGTGCAAATTATGACCGTGCATAAGGCAAAAGGCCTGGAATGGGAGCATGTGTGCGTAGTGCATGCAGATTCTTCGAGCTATAAAGCGCAAGCCGATACCTTCCTAAGAAGCGTGGATAAAGTCCCAGGCGATGATGACTACATCGAGCTGCCAGAAGATGCGGTGAAACGGTCGGATTTCAATAAGGCCTGCAAGGCCTTCGAAGCAGAGGATCGGGCTATTAAGGCTGAAGAATCGGCGCGCCTTTTCTACGTGGCTTTGACACGCACCGAATCCACCCTGACGGTGACAGGGTCGGGAACCAACAGGGTAGCTAATAGTTCGAAGAAGCGCCCTTATGAGTATTTGGAGCGCCTGAAAGAGCGATTCCCGCCGTACGTGGTGGAGTGGTCCGTCCCCGACGAGCCGTCCGAGGATGATCATGGGGAGAGCGCACAGTTCCCAGCGCTGCAGGCCAGCCCAGAAGCAGTTGCCGGTGCGGACCTAGTCCTTGCAGCAATGGAGGAACTCCCAGATTTGAGCCGGGGTGAAACCTTTGAGTTATGGGAGCAGGAAGCTGGCGCTCTCATTGAGGAGTACAAGGCCCTGCAACAGCCGGTGGTAGACGTTGAGCTACCCAGCGAGCTGACCGCCTCTGACATGGTTGCGCTGCGGGCAGACCCGCTTCAGTTTGCCCGCAGGCAACGCCGCCCCGTGCCGTTTAAGCCAAATTCCTATGCCAAGCGCGGTACCGCCTTCCACGCGTGGTTGGAGGACCGCTTCGGCAGCCCGGCGCTATTGGGCGAGGAAGAACTTCCGGGCATCGATGAACCGGAGGACTTCGATTTGGAAGAGCTCAAGCAGGCCTTCCTGAACTCCGAGTGGGCCGAGCGTCAACCGGAGCACGTGGAGGCGCCCTTTGAAATCACTATTGGTGAGTCTGTGGTGCGCGGGCGCATGGATGCGGTATTCCGCTTGGAGGATGGCACCTGGATGGTGGTGGACTGGAAGACCGGCCGCCCACCTCAGGGAGAAGCCATGGATGCTGCCAAGATACAGCTAGCGGTGTATGCAGAGGCCTGGCGCCGCATCCACGGCGGGGAGAAGATTCGTGCAGCGTTCTATTATGTGCACGATGGATATACCTTCGAGCCTGCCCGCCTGCCGCGTGGGGCAGAGCTGAAGAAACTCCTTGAATCGTCAGTTGAGTACCACAAGGGCTAAGGTATGTGGGCGGTTGCGTAAGCGCGCAATCTCTTGAGCAATCATTCGAGACTAGAAAAGAAGGCTGGGCTAGTGGCCAAAAAACGTGCGCAGGCAATGAAGTCACGCTTTAGAAGTCGCTTCTTGCCGCAGGTCGAGCTGTCCTCGCAGCCGGACCACGCGCTCATTGATGTCATTACGGTGCCGGGGGATGAAAATTCCAGCCCGTGGCGTCAGTTGGGCAAGCGTGTGCTGTGGGCATTTGTCATCGTTGTCTTCGTGACCACCGTGGTCTACTTGGACGGCGGTGGGTATAGCGAGGACATGTCGCTATTAGACTCCGCCTACTATGCGGCGGTGTCCCTGACCACCGTGGGGTATGGCGATATCGTGCCCGTGTCCCCGCAGGCCAGGTTCATTAACTTAACGCTTATTACCCCGGCCCGCCTGATCTTCCTTGTTTTATTGGTTGGCGCGACCTTGTCCGTGTTGACGGATAAGGCCCGCCGTACTTTCCAAATCCAGAACTGGAGAAAGCAATTGCGTAACCACACCGTCGTTATCGGATATGGCACCAAGGGCGCCGGAGCCGTGGCCGCGCTGCTGGCCGATGATGTTCCGTCGTCCCAGATCGTGGTCATCGATACCAACCGTGCGTCCCTCGCACACGCCGAGCACCACGGGCTGGTCACCATCTTTGGTTCCGGCACCAAGCAGGACGTGCTGAAGATCGCTGGGGTAGAGAATGCCAGCTCCATCGTCGTTACCCCATCTTCGGACGATACCGCGGTGCTGTGTTGCCTCTCCGTGCGAGAGCTTGCGCCCAAGGCCAAGATCGTGGCGTCGGTGCGCGAGTCCGAGAACCGTCACCTCTTGCTTCAATCCGGAGCGGATTCCGTGGTCACTTCTGCGGAGACGGCTGGTCGACTGCTGGGCCTGGCCACCGTCACCCCGACGGTGGTGGAGATGATGGAAGACCTGCTCTCACCCAACGAGGGTTTCTCCGTAGCCGAGCGCGCTGTGCGCGAATTCGAGGTGGGCTCCAACCCCCGCCACCTGGCAGATATCGTGCTGGCCGTCCTGCGCAATAACGAGCTGCACCGCGTGGATACTGCGGATGCCTCCGCGCTGAAGCCGGGCGACCGCCTGCTCTACATCAAGCATGAGATGGAGCAACCCATCGAGGTCATGGACGATGATGACGAGGATTAAATGTTCCTCCCAGTAACCCCTCATGGCCAGGTACCGGTTACGGCAGCGGGGGAGCCGGTGCTGGTGGAGAAGGTTCCCGGGGGCGTCGGCAAGCACGCAGTAGTGGACCTAGGTACCCTGCAGGCGTGCGCATATCCGGAGGACGGTGCTAGCGAGCTGGGCCGGCTAGAAAGCGCGACGTTCTTTGCGGACCAGCCGGTGATTTTGCAAGCCATTGCGCTGATCCGCAATCGGCGCGAGCAGCGCTTTGATCCGCGGACCGGCCACAAGCTGGACTACCCAGCACCGGGAATCGTGGGGCGCGATCCTGTGGACGAGCGCCGGATGGTTTTCCCACGCCTGGATCCTGCCGTCATCGGGCTTATTCGCCTCAGCGGAACCGACCGGATTTTGCTGGCGCGCAATCGTCGCCGCACTAGCTTTTTCTCCCTGATCGCCGGCTACGTTGAGCCGGGCGAGACCGCGGAGGCTGCTTTTGCACGCGAGGCCCTGGAAGAAACCGGGCGCAGGGTGGACGATATTCGCTATTGGGGCTCGCAGGCGTGGCCACCGAGTGGTTCTCTTATGCTGGGCTTTTGTGCAAGCACGGCTGATGTCCACCCCACCTGCCATACTGATGGGGAATTGGAAGAAATCCGGTGGGTGGAGCGCGCCGAGCTGCCTGAGCTTAAGCTTCCACGTCCGGGTTCAATTGCACACACGATGATTATGGAGTGGTACCACGGTGACTAAGCCGGATTTGTCCCTGCTGGATGAAGATCAGCTGCGCGCGGCCACGGCGCCGCGCGGGCCCGTGTGCATCTTGGCCGGCGCGGGTACGGGCAAGACCCGCACTATTACCTATCGCATTGCCAACTTGGTGGACCAGGGTTTTGTGAGCCCGCAGCGCGTGCTTGCGGTGACCTTCACGGCGCGAGCGGCCGGAGAAATGCGCGACCGCCTGCGCACCATGGGCGTGGCCGGCGTGCAGGCGCAGACCTTCCACGCGGCGGCGCGCCGCCAGTTGAAGTACTTCTGGCCGCAGGTAGCAGGAGATCTTCCGTGGCAGCTGCTGGATAATAAATTCCCCCTAGTTGCCCGCGCGGTGCGCTCGGTGGGGCTGGATAATTCCAAGGACATGATTCGAGACGTCTTGGCGGAAATCGAGTGGGCTAAGTCCGCGCTGGTCAGCGCCGAGGATTATGAGTCCGTGATCGCCAATACGGACCGCAGTGCGCCGGCCGATCCGGCCAAGGTGGCAGAGGCCTTCCGCCGCTATGAGCAGGCCAAGGCCACGCCGGACATGATGCACTTGGACTTCGATGACCTCCTCATGCACATCGCAGGTGCCATCGAGAATGTGCCGGCGATTGCGGAGACCTTCCGCGAGCAGTACCGCACCTTTGTCGTCGACGAGTACCAAGACGTTACCCCGCTGCAACAGCGGGTGCTCAACGCCTGGTTGGGCGAGCGCGATGACCTTACCGTGGTGGGCGATGCTAACCAGACCATCTATTCCTTCAACGGCGCCTCCCCGGACTATCTGCTCAATTTCTCCCGCACGTACCCGGATGGCACCGTGGTCAAGCTGCAGCGCGACTACCGCTCTACGCCGCAGGTAACGGACCTGGCCAACCGGGTCATCGGCAAGGCCACCGGCCGCGCGGCGGGCACGCGCTTGGAGCTGCAGGGCATGCGCGAGCCCGGCCCAGAGCCCACCTTCAAGGCCTATGAGTCCGAAGAGATTGAGGCCCAGGAGGTGGCCGGCCAGGTCCTTACTCTGCTGGATCAGGGTGTGCCGGCCTCCGAGATTGCCATCCTGTACCGCATCAATGCCCAGTCGGAGCAGTTTGAGCAGGCGCTTGCCGACGCCGGAGTGGTCTACCAAGTCCGCGGCGGCGAGGGCTTTTTCCGCCGCCCGGAAATCCTGGAGGCTATCCGCGTGCTTATCGCTGCGACCCGCCGCGAGGACCTGCCGGATGACCCGGTGGCGATTGCCCGGGCCGCGTTTGTCGAGCTGGGCTTGAGCTCCACCGAGCCGCAGGGTGCCCAGGCCCGCGAGCGCTGGCAGTCCCTCAACGCACTGGTAGGGCTTATTGAAAAGATTGTGGAATCGACTCCTGGCATTGATCTCAACGGGGTGCTGGGGGAGTTGCGCCGGCGCTCCACCGATAAGCAGGCCCCAGCTATGGAAGGCGTGACGCTGGCTACCGTCCACGCCGCCAAAGGCTTGGAATGGGACGCGGTATTTCTCGTGGGGCTAACGGAAAAGCTCATGCCCATCAACCACGCCATCAAGGCTGGCGACGAACAGGTAGAAGAGGAGCGTCGCCTGTTTTACGTGGGCATTACCCGCGCTCGTGAACATCTGGCGCTGTCGTGGGCGCTGGCGAAGACTACCGGCTCGCGGGCTTCGCGCGAGCGCACCCGCTTCCTCGACGGCATCGTCCCGGCGCCCGAAGATGCCTCCGGTGGTGGGTCTCGCTCGCGCCGCCCAAAGCGCTGCCGCGTGTGCTCTGGCCCGCTGGGAACACCGGCGGAAAAGGTCATTGGCCGCCATGAAGATTGTGAAGGCGGCGGCGATGAAGAGGTCTTTGCCGCCTTGCGCTCGTGGCGCTCCCAGGTAGCGCGCCAGGAAAAGGTGCCGGCTTATGTCATCTTTTCCGATGCCACCCTGCAAGCGATTTCGGAGGAACTACCCTCCGATGAGGCAGAGATGCTCTCCATCTCCGGCGTAGGCCCTAGCAAGCTGGAGCGCTACGGCGCCCAGGTACTAGAGGTTATTCGTTCGGTTCGCAGCTAGCTAGGTTGGTCTTGCCGCCGAAGCACACCGGGCAGCGTGGATGCGCAATGACGGTGCGCTGCTGATGGTGTCCGTAGATATCGACCTCCCATTGCTGTCCGGGGCGCGGCTTAGGGGTTGGCGCGCCTGGCGGCAGCGGACGCCCCATCAGCCGCCGGATGATCACCTGCGAATGCGCCGCAACCGCATCGAGCACCACGGCTTCTGGCGTGCGGCGCACGCGGGTGAGCTGGGTACTGATGATATTCCAGAGTGGGTCCATATCCACGCGCGCCAAGTGCGCACACAAGGGGCAGGGGCCTTGGCCCTGGATGCGTACCGGCCCGATGACGCCACGATTGTCCAGCAAAGATACCGGAATCCACGTGGTTGCTGTGCCCGCCAGTGCATTCGCGCAATCCAGCGGGCAGTGCAGCTGGTCCACGGCGAGGACCGGATACATGCCGTCCAGGTCGTGGATATAGGAAAAGGCATTGTCTTCCTCCAGCGGGATGCGCACCTGGAAGCCATCCTCCTCAAGGCGTGCGCGAAGGTTGTATGCCAGGGTGGATTCGCCCATGAGGACAATGGTGTCTGTCTTTTCGGCGGACTCCCTGTGCGGCCAGAGGATGCCATAGTCCAGCGCGTCTTCAATGAGGCTCAGCGCCGCCGCTTCCTCAAGTCCTGCGGCACGCAGCCGGTGGGACAAGTCCTCCGGGGTCACTGGCTCGCGAGCGGTGTTGAAAGCCGTCGCGACGGCGAGCGCGCTTCCTGTTTCCGCAACCCCGACGCGGGTGGCATCCATGCCAAATTGGATTACCGTTTCCTCGCGGCAAAACACCGCGCTGCCGGGTGCTAAGACCACCTGGGTGGCAGAAATCCCCACGCCTTTAACCCCTTCCCCCGAAGTATGTGGTCTCCATTGCACCACAGGTACAATCACCTGTCATGTCGAGCATGCAGCCTACCGCACCGCAGCCCCCAGAGATCAAAGTCATTCGCTCTGCCAAGCGGACGAAAACCGTGCAGGCGCGCATGGTGTCCGGGGTACTCGAGGTACGCATTCCCGCGTGGATGTCCGCGCGCGATGAGCGCGAAGCCGTAGCGGATATGTTGGCGCGGGTGGAAAAGAAGCAGGGCAGTGGCCGCCGCACGGACGCCCAGCTCGAAGAACGTGCGCGGCGGCTCAACGCGGCGTATTTAGATGGCCGCGCGACCATTGGCTCTATTCGGTGGGTGAGCAATCAAAATACGCGGTGGGGTAGCTGTACTACCTCCACCGCGGATATTCGGCTGAGCGAC
Organism: Corynebacterium sp. ACRPJ; assembly: GCF_022347345.1. NCBI lineage: Bacteria > Bacillati > Actinomycetota > Actinomycetes > Mycobacteriales > Corynebacteriaceae > Corynebacterium > Corynebacterium sp. ACRPJ. The sequence continues at coordinate 28,687 of NZ_JAKRNC010000013.1, read as the reverse complement.
CGGCTGCAACACGTGCCGGACTATGTGCTGGATTCAGTGATTATTCACGAGCTCACCCACACCTTCATCCCGCGCCATGGGCGGGATTTTTGGCAGTGGGCGGACAGGGCGCCCCACGCCGAGCGGGCGAAGGGCTATCTTGAGGCCTATCAGCGCTGGGGCTGCTAGTTCTCCTCGTCCTCGTTGCCCTTGTCTTTCTTCTCGTCCTTGGCTTCTGGATTCTCGGACTCCTTGGACTCGTCGCCCTGCGCGGCAGAGGAATCCTCGCCGTTCTTCAGCATTTCCTCCAGCTTGGCAAACTCTTCTTCAAAGCCTTCATCCGGGCCTTCGTCCAGCAGGGAGTCGATAAAGGCGGCCGGGTTATCGAGGTGCTCTGCAGTGGGCAGGAAGTCTGGGTGATCCCAGGCCTTATCGCGCTTCTCGGCACCCACGGCGACGGTGGCGCGGCGCCATAGCTCAGCGGCCTCAGAGACCTTAGGCGCATTGAGTTCGATGCCGACGACCTTGCTAAAGGCGTTCTCGGCGGAACCGCCGGTGCTGCGGCGGTGTGCCCATGCCTGGGTCAGCTTCGAGGTCGACGGGATGCGCTCGCCCAGTGCCTCAGTAACGACGTGCTCGGCCCAGCCTTCCACCAGCGCCAAGAGGGTCTCGAGGCGGGATGCGGCCGCAGTGTTCTTGGACGTAATGCGCGGGGAGAGGTCCATGCCCTGCAACTTGCTCATTGCGTCCTGGATCGCCTGTGGATCGCCGGACTCGAGGTTGAGCTCGCGGGTGACTTCCTCCAGGTGGGAGGTATCAATAACCAGGCCGATGGCATATTCCTCCACGGAGGAGACGATGCGCTCTACCAGCCACGGCACGTGCTTGAACAGGCGCTGGCGCGCAGCTTCGCGTGCGGCAATATAAACCAGCACCTCCTGGCCAGGAACATTAAGCTCGCGGGCGACCTTCTGGATGGTCTGTGGCAACAGTGCCACGGTATTAGCTGGGGCGATGGGCAGGCCAAAATCGGAGCCGGTCAGCGCCTGGGAGGCCAAATCGCCCAAGGCGTGGCCGAGCTGCATGCCAAAGTTCATGCCAGACATCTGGTTCATCATCTTGGTCATGGGGCCCATCATCTCGCGGGCCTCTTCCGGCATGGAGTCCAGCTGAGCATCATTCATGTGCTCTGCCACTGGGGTGACCATGCGCTGCCACGCCGGCATGGTCTCTTCCAACCACTGCTTGGAATCCCAGGCTTTGGCCGTGCCAGAGGCGGTGGGCAAATAAGTGGCGTCATCAAGCCAGAGCTCCGCCAAACGGACGGATTCCTCCACTGCCTTGGTATCGTCCGTGCTTACCGCCTTGGACTGCGAGATCTGCTGCAGGGCGATGCGCTTGGCCATGTCGTAATTGACTGGGCCGGAGTTTTCCGGCGAGTTCATGGAAGAGCCCATGCCGGACAGCATCTGACCGAACTGGTTCAGCATGTCACCCAGGCCGCCACCATTAGCGCCGCCGAATGCGCCGAACGGGTTCTGGTCACGACGTCCGTCATTATCGTCGTCATCGTTATTGGGGAAAGAAAAACCGAATCCGTTGCTCATGCGTCCTAATCTACCGGCACCATCCGGCTACTTTCCATGATCCCCGCTACGCTGACAGCGAACACTACGGCAAAGGTTGTAGGGTATTGATCCGTGAATTCTCCTGCTAGCCGTCGCGTCCGCACCATCGCCTGGGGTGCCATCCCCGTCGTCCTCACCGGTGCGTTGGTATCGCTTGACCATATCCCCGGCACCGATGTGTCTTTGACCGTGCCTTATGCCGCCGAGGGCCCAGGACCCACGGTGGACACATTGGGTGAGGTCGACGGCACCCAGGTGGTAGATGTTAAGGCGCCGAAAACCTATGACACCGACGGCCACCTCAACATGACCACGGTCTCCGTGCGCACCAATATGACCCTGGCGCAGGCGCTGGGCCGCTGGATGATGACCGATGACACCATCGTGCCCATCGATACCGTCATTCCGCAGAATATGAGCGATAAAGAGGTAGAAGAGTCCAATAAGCAGGCCTTTACCCAGTCCGAGTCTGCAGCCACCGTGGCGGCCATGGATTACCTGCACCTGCCGGTAAAGATCACCATCGCGGAAGTTTTGGATGAGGGCGCGGCGCAGGGCACGCTGAAAAAGGACGATGTCATTACCGCAGTAGACGGCAAGGAGGTCTCGGAGCCGGGCGAGGTCCAAGACGTCATCAAACAGAAAAGCCCTGGCGATAAGGTCACGCTGACCGTCCAGCGGGGCGGCACGGAGCAAGAAGAAGAAATAGAGCTAGGGGAGAACCCCCAGCAGAAGGGGCAGGCAATGCTGGGCATCGCCATGCTCTCAGTCCCGCAAGACGATATTAAGGTCAAATACAACCTGCAGGATATTGGCGGTCCCTCCGCCGGCATGATGTTTACCCTGGCGGTCATCGATAAGCTCAACGAGGAAGACCTCAGCGGCGGCAAGTTCGTGGCCGGCACTGGCACCATTCAGGAAGATGGCAAAGTAGGCCCCATTGGCGGCATCCAACATAAAATCGCCGCAGCACACGAGGCGGGCGCGGAGCTCTTCCTCGCGCCGAAGGATAATTGCTCCGAGGCTGCCGCGAGCGACCACGGCGATATGCCCATCGCGGAAGTTTCCACCTTGGATGAGGCGGTGGCCACGATGAAGGACTTCGCGGACGGCAAGGATATTAAAACCTGCCAGTAGTCGGCCTACTTAGCTAGGCCCAGCTCCTTAATCTTCTCTTCCGGGTCTTCCTGGTCGGAGGAGATCATCTGCTGCATAACCATGCCTTCTTTATTGTCCACCACGGTGATGACCGCGGTGGTTCCCAAGGTGGACCAGCCTACGACGCGGTCGCCGTCATCCTCAATGACCTGCGAGCTGCGCAGCTCGGTGAGCACCTGCGTGGTTTGCTTGGCCTTGGAGTGCGAGCGGAAGAACTGGAACTGGCCTACCTCCGGACCAGAGCAGTTATAGGAATCGTCCCCGCCCGTGGAATCGCAGCGGTCAAAGAGAGCGAAAAGCTCCTTGGGCGCTACCGGAGCAAAGATGTCATAGGCCTTGGCCACCGACTTTTCCAATTTTTCGTTGCCGGGCTCCTTGCTTGCCGACGCCCCCTCAGACGCCTCCGAGCTTTCCGCCGCGCTCGATTCAACGCTGGACTCAGCGGTGGAAGGAGAGCTGGAGGCGGTGCTGGTTTCCTCATCGGTATCCGCCGCAGGGGCGGTGGACTCGGCGCCGGCGGTGGTGGTCTCCACGGAGGCGTCGGCAGGCGCGGCATCGTCCGAGGAACAAGCGGCAGTGCTCACGCCTACACCCAGCAGAAGCGCTGCTGCGGTGGCGCGGGTGGCGGTCAGGCGAGTGAGAGTAATGCGTCGCACGGTAGGAAAATGCTCCTTAGTCGCAGGCGAGAATTGTCACTTCAGTCTAATCTAGCTCATCCGGGTCTTGGCTCAGCCCATAGCGCAAGGCCGCAATAACCCCCGGAGCCACCTGGGGGCCGCCGCGCAGCTGGATGTCATCTTCCGCGAACGGTCCGGCCGCTTCCAACTCCTCCTCGGTGGGGCGCAGCTGCAGCAACGTGGTTTCGATGCCATCCTCGCGCAGCGCACCGGAATAAAGGCGCGCCGGGCGAGGGGAGGGGTCCTCGCTGGAGGTATCGCGGAACTTAATTTCTTGGGCCAAGATGACGCCGGCGACCTCGCGCGGCCAGGCCAGGCGGGAGACATAATCGGCCAGCTGCTCTGAACCGGGCTCGATGTTTTCGGGCACATTATCCTGCACGATGAGGGTAAGCGGTGCGGCGTCCTCTTCATCGAGTGCGGCAAGCTGATCGGCTACCAAGTGGGTGGGAACCAGCGCGAAGATGGTGGGGCGGGCGTCCCAGCCTTCGGCGTGGACGAATTCCACGGCTTCGGTCATCGCGCGGTTTAAAGCTGGCTGTGATAATTCGGGGGAACTCATGAACATCCTTATTCGTTATCTGTGTATTGCTTCCTTAAGCTGGAAGAAGTCTACAGGTTTTAAATTCGCACTAGTTGATTGGAGCTGGCGTTGTCCTTAGGGTCATCCACACCAGCCGCCCCGTTGAAGCGGCCCCCGCGGGTCGCGACAATCATTGCGGCCATCATTGCCGTCCTCTTGTTCTTCGGCCCCATGCTCGTGGGCATGTACACGGATTGGAGGTGGTTTGGTGCGATTGAATACCGGAACGTCTTCACCACCGCGATTATTGCGCGGATAGTCCTCTTTATCATCTTCGGTCTTGTGGCCGCTGCAGTGGTGTGGGCCGCCGGCTACTTTGCCTGGCGCGGGCGCCCGGATTCGCTCGACCTTGGGGACCTGAACTCGCCGGTGTATCAGTACCGCAAGTCCATTGAGAAGTCCATGGGCGTCTTCTTCAAGGTCATCCCCGCCGTCGTGGGCGTCATCGCCGGTTTTATCGGCCAGTCCAATTGGCGCACGGTACTGCTCTTCCTCAACGGCCAGGAATTCGGCGAACAAGACGCCCAGTTCCACCACGACCTAGGTTTTTATGCCTTCACCTTGCCGGTTCTAAAGATGGTGGTCAGCACCCTGTCCATCTTGTTGATCCTGGCCTTCCTCATCGCGCTTTTCGGCCACTACGTGCTGGGAGGCATCCGCATTGGCAATAAAGCCGCCGGTGTGCGCGGCTCCATCTCCCACCCCGCCCGCCTGCAACTGGCGATTACCGCCGGATTGTGGATGGTAGCCCAGGTCATTGGCTACTGGTTGGAGCGCTATGAGCTGCTTAATACCCAGCACGACCTCTTTACCGGTGGTTCCTATACCGATATTCACGCCTACCTGCCGGCGAAGATTATCTTGATGATCATTGGTGTCTTTGTGGCCGTGGCCCTGTTTATGGCCGTTGTCATCAAGGACCTGCGCATCCCCGGCCTGGCCGTGGTGCTGATGCTGCTGTCCTCGCTGGTCATTGGCCAGGCATGGCCGCTGCTGATGGAACGCTTTTCCGTACAGCCCAACCGCCAGGCGAAGGAAGAAGAATCCATCGCCCGCAATATCGAGGCCACGCGCTATGCCTATGGGCTTACGGATGAACACGTCACCTATGAAGACAACTGGGGCGGGGAGGAAGTCTCCGATGACAAGGTGGCCTCTGATAACGCCACCATCAATAACCTCCGCCTGCTGGATCCGGAGATCCTTTCTCCTACCTTTACGCAGATGCAGCAGCTGAAGAACTTCTACGGCTTCCCAGAGACGCTGTCGATGGACCGCTACGAGATCGACGGCAAGAAGCGCGACTTCGTCGTCGCCGCTCGCGAGTTAGATCCGAACGAGCTGCGGGAGAATCAGTCGGACTGGATTAACCGCCACACCGTCTACACCCACGGCAACGGTTTTGTGGCAGCCCAGGCCAATAAGGTCGACGAGGTAGCCCGCGATGCAGGTTCTGCCCGCGGTGGCTTCCCCATCTTTACCGTGTCTGACCTGCAGACCCAGGCCGGCGAGTCCGAGGGCGAAGGCGAGACCCAGGACGCCGAGAAGTCCCTTGGCATTAAGGTAGACCAGCCGCGCATCTACTACGGCCCGGTCATTGCCGGCGCGGCCGATGGCATGGATTATGCGATTACCGGCAAGACCGGCGATAACCCGGTCGAGTACGACACCGATAGCTCCACCTATACCTATGACGGCAAGGGCGGCGTTGGCATTGGCAATATCTTTGATCGCACCATGTATGCCGCCAAGTATCGCGAGCTGAACTTCCTGCTCTCGGACCGCGTTGGCAGCGAGTCCAAGCTGCTGTATGACCGCGATCCGCGCGAGCGCGTAGAGAAGGTTGCTCCGTGGTTGACCACCGATTCCGCTACTTACCCGGCCGTGGTTGATGGCCGCCTGAAGTGGATTGTGGATGGCTATACCACCCTGGAATCCTTGCCTTACTCCCAGCGTGCCTCGCTTTCCGACGCCACCCAGGACACCCTCAATCCCGATGGCACCACCCAGCGCTTGGTCAATGACAAGGTCGGCTATATTCGCAACTCGGTCAAGGCCACCGTCGATGCCTATGACGGCACTGTGGACCTCTACGAGTTCGACAAGAATGACCCAGTGCTCAAGGCCTGGCAGGGCGTCTTCCCGGACGTCGTTAAGCCTGAGGCGGAGATCTCCGATGAGCTGCGCCAGCACTTCCGCTACCCGGAGGATATGTTCAAGGTGCAGCGTGACCTCTTGGCGCGCTACCACGTGGATGACCCGAATGTCTTCTTCAATAACGACGCCTTCTGGTCCGTGCCGAACGACCCCACTGCGGAGGAATCCCGCCAGCTCAATCAGCCGCCGTACTACGTGATGGCCGCTGACCCGGAAACCGGCAAGCCGACCTTCCAGCTGACCACGTCTTACCGTGGCCTCAACCGCGAGTTCTTGTCTGCGCACATGGCCGTATCCTCCGAACCGGAAAACTACGGCGATATCACCGTGCGCGTGCTGCCCACCAATACACAGACCCAGGGCCCGAAGCAGGCACAGGATGCGATGATGTCCTCCGACCAGGTCGCCCGCGACCGCACCCTGTGGGAGGGCACCAATGACCTGCACAACGGCAACCTGCTAGCCCTGCCAGTAGGTGGCGGCGAAATCCTGTACCTCGAGCCGATTTACTCGCAGCGCAAGGACCAGGCTTCTGCCTTCCCGAAGCTGTTGCGCGTGCTCGTGTCCTATAAGGGCCGCGTGGGCTATGCCCCGACCATCGGCGATGCCCTCGAGCAGGTGGGAATCGACGCCAAGTCTGCCCAGAACATCGAGGAAGTTGACGGCGATTCCGAGGACAAGGACGGCGCCAAGGATGAGGAGAAGAAGAACGAGTCTAAGGACGATAAGCCTTCGGCCCCGGCTTCCGCTCCGTCTTCTTCCGACGAGGCGGGTGCCATCGATGACATCAACAAGGCCCTGAAGGGGCTTGAAGATGCGCGCGATGGCTCCTTCGAGGAATACGGCCGCGCCCTGGATGAGCTCGACAAGGCTGTGGAGTCTTATCAGAAGACGGACAAGTAGTTCCGGCTTATAATCGCGATCGATTAGGCACCTGCCCAGCGGATTTGGGTAGGTGCCTTTCCCTATGTATAGTTACATGAGTCGCCGGGACAGAGCGAATACACTTTGTGTTAACGCACTGTTCAAGCGCAGATGATGGAAGTCATCTCGACGCGGGGTGGAGCAGCTCGGTAGCTCGCTGGGCTCATAACCCAGAGGTCGTAGGTTCGAATCCTGCCCCCGCTACCAACTTCCAAGCCCCTACCAGGAGAAACACTGGTAGGGGCTTTAGTTATTTCTCTTAAGGCGCACGTCCTGGGACTCAAATCGGGACTTTAGCGATGGCATTTTGTCACTTAAGCCGGTTTGGAAGTGATGGGGTTAAGTGACAATTTTCGATTTTGTGACCTTGGATGACTGTGTCGTTTTGAGGAGTCGTCTGCACGGATTTCAGAAGTCCTCTGTACTATCGCCATCCACTCCGGAGAGGCCGCGGACGTTCGTCCACTTCATCTGGAACGCGATTCGACAGAGCGCATTCAATACGATGGTCTTTTTCTCCCTGCGAAGGATGGGGGCAGTTTAGGGTGCCAGGGTGTTGACCAGATCGAGGAATTCCTCAGCGTAGGCAATTTGCTTGCGTAGCTTTTCGTAGCGGGTGCGCGTCTCCTCACGAATGTCGGCAAGGGTGGCCTTGGCATTACTCCGTGCCTGCTGTGCGGTATCACTTTCCTGCCCGCCATCTGAACTATGAAGAATCTCCGCAGCTTCCAGGAATTCCCGCATCTGATCCAGAGTAAACCCCAGCGGTTTCATCCGTCGCACCAGCAAAACACGACGTACATCAGCTTCACTATAAAGCCTGAACCCACCAGGGCTACGCCCCGATGGGGTAATCAGGCCGACGTTGTCATAATAACGCAAGGTGGGAATCGACAACCCCGTCTGGTCAACGACCTCGCCGATCTTGAAATTACTGTTTTGCATTGCCTGTTCTCCTTCACGGTGATGTTGCCCACAGGTTCCTGTGCCTGGGTTGGCGGTTGAGTAAAACTCCCGCTACCATGACTACCATCACCAAACCTAAAGTTACTAGAGGGTTGGATTCCTTTCGGGCGTTCGCCCAGTTACCTATCCCCTCAAAGATTGGACATCTATGACTGAAACTAGCACGGCGGCCCCCCGCCCCCTCCTGAGTCCAGACGGCGCTGATGCCCCTACCGGGATCATCGCATCCTTCCGTTACGCATTTTCTTCCCCCGCCCGTATCCGTATAGAGATTCTGGCCGGACTGGCGGTATCCCTGGCGCTGATCCCTGAGGCCATTGCCTTTTCCATCCTTGCCGGTGTTGACCCAGCCATGGGTCTGTTTTCCTCGGTAGTCATGGCCATTGCGATCGCCTTTACCGGTGGCCGCCCGGCAATGACCACCGGCGCCACCGGGGCTATTGCCCTAGTCATTGCTCCTGTGGCGCGTGGTTACGGGATGGATTATTTCATCGCCACCGTCCTGTTGGGCGGTGTCCTACAAATCGTGCTCGGCGCCCTCGGTGTGGCGAAACTTCAGCGTTTTATCCCCCGATCGGTGATGCTGGGTTTCGTCAATGCACTGGGCATTATGATTTTCACCGCCCAACTCGAACACCTCATTGATGTGCCTTGGATAGTCTACCCACTCGTCGGCTTGGGTGTGGTGATCATGATTTTCTTCCCCAAGCTCACCAGTGTGATCCCCGCCCCGCTGGTCACGATTATCGTGCTCACCGGTTTGGTCATTGCCGCCGGTTTGACTGTCCCGACGGTCTCGGACATGGGCAAGATGCCGGAGACCTTACCGTCCCTGTTTATTCCGAACGTGCCGTGGACGTTGGAGACCCTGCAGATCATCGCGCCTTATGCCCTGGCCATGGCCGTGGTCGGTCTCATGGAATCGTTGATGACCGCCAAGCTCGTCGATGACATCACCGACACTCATTCCGATAAAACTCGTGAATCCTGGGGACAGGGGGTGGCTAATATTGCCTCCGGTTTCTTCGGCGGCATGGGTGGCTGCGCGATGATCGGTCAAACCATGATCAACGTCCGCGAATCCGGGGCACGTACCCGCCTATCCACCCTGTTAGCCGGTGTGTTCCTGCTGGTCCTGGTCCTGGCACTGGGCGACATCGTTGGCATGATCCCGATGGCTGCGCTGGTGGCAATCATGATCATGGTCTCGGTCGGCACCATCGACTGGCACTCGGTGCATCCACGCACCCTTAAACTCATGCCGGTCTCTGAGACCATTGTTATGGCCGTGACGATTATTGCCACCCTAGCCACCAGCAACCTGGCCATTGGTGTGGTGTTGGGTGTGGTCACCGCGATGATCATGTTCGCCCGTCGGATGGCACATATCGCTTCCATTGAAAAGGTCTCCGAGATCGACGGCGACGGCGATGGCGAGATTGATACTCGTACCTACCGGGTGCATGGCCAGTTGTTTTGGGCATCAAGCAATGACCTGGTTTATCGCTTTGATTACACCGATTCTGCCCGTCATATCACTATTGATCTCACTGAGGCGGAGATCTGGGATGCCTCCACGGTCGCGACCTTTGACGCGATTACGCAGAAGTTCCAGGACAGAGGCAAAACCGTGTCCATTATCGGGCTCGACGGTCCCAGTCAGGACCGGCTGAACCGCCTGTCTGGCCGGCTTGGCACCGGCCACTAACATCCCCCGACTCGAGCTCATCGACTTGGCGCCCCAACTTATAACCGGGGCGCCAGTTTATTGGTGCTGTTGCAAAGTTGGGGCATAGGAAGAGCATAAAAGAAGCGTAGCGGTTAACCGCTACGCTGTGTTGTGGGGATTTTTACTTTTTACGGTGCACGTGTTCTAGTTAGTGGTTCGTTTCTTTCCTCGGGTGATTGCGACGGTATTCCTCGACTAAGTGAGCAATACCCGGCGCAGCCTGGGACAACATCCAGGTCATAAGCGCTATAAGAACCCCTATGACGATAAGTGTTAACGCCAACCAGCCCAGTGTTGGGCCGATGCCGTTGGCCTCCTGGACGTGACCCCACAAGGCAGACACGCCGTCGGGTATGCCGAGCATACTTAGCAGCCCGTTCCCCAAGGCTCCGACAGCAACGAGTGCGATAGCAACGAAGAGAACACTGGCTGCAATCCACGAGGCAGACATGCAGGCCTTAATAAAGTTCGTGTTCGACTTTTCCATGTCGTCGTTGTACTTTTTGCGCTCTGCACGTATCTTCTCCAGCAGCTTTTCGTTGGACTCCTTCTCCTGGAGCAGGGCGCTGCGAGCCTTCTTAGATGCTTCTGCTGCCTTGTGCAGGCTTTCGGACTCTTTCGACATTGCCTCAGATACAGCTACTTCTACCAGCGGTTCCAGGCTAGAAGTCAGGCTCGAAGTCATCTGAGCGTTCAGGCTCTGGGCTACTGCTTGGCTGGAATCCTTGTCGAGATGGATGGGGCTTTCGGCTGCTTTGAGTACCAGCTGTTGCATCCTTGTCAGACGCGACATCTGCTCGCTTATCTCGATTAGGTACCCTTTTACCCCCTCCAGGCCGTTGGGCAGATCCTCGATGTTCCTTATCAGCCCGGTGATCATCTGCTGCACTTCCATCATCGTTACTTGGAAGTGACTGCTGCTCACGTAGTTCTTGTTTGCGGCGAGATTGCTTTTTACGTTCCTTAATTCGCTTTCCGCTTGCGTCAACCTCGTCGAGAAGTCGCTGGGCAGAGAACTGAGAATGTCCCCTGTATTCTCCGGCAGACTCTTCAGTTTCTCCTGCAGCGTCTTGATAGCCTTCTCCGCCTTGTCCAGGCGTGGGCTGAGAACCTTCAAGACGCTGTCCATCTTGCCTTTCGCCGCTGCTTGGGCTAGCTTCGTCATCTCGGTCACTGACACCATGATTGAATACCTCCTGGTTGTTATAGTTTTCTTCCTCCTCGTCATCGAGAAGGCTGGAGCCGTATTTCGCCTCCAGGTCGTCATCGGTTGAATTGGCTTGAAGTGCTGCAAGCTGCCGCGCAAGAAGGGCTGATTGGGCCTCGTTAACGCGTTCGGTCACACCCTCTAGCGAGTAGCTGCGGCCCAATTTTGAGCCAGCTTTAGCTGCTTTACGCTTTCGAGTACGTCCGGCCTTCGTGGTGTTCGTGAAGTAGGCATCCTCGCCGTCGTCGTCGACCAGGGCCACGGTTAGCGACTCACCCTCGGTTTTTGAGTTGGGCTGCACTTTTAGAGACAGGTTGTATTTGCCAGCAATCTCTACTGCCTTCGCCAGTGGGTCGTCAGCATCTGCCACCTGTTTATCCGCGCACAGCTCATTCATGCGCTTGCGGGCAAAATCAGCCCACGTGGCTGCGGTCAGCTCATCCACGCCCAGGCCCGTCGAGTCTGTGGACTTGCCCTCCTTGCGTGCCCTGCGCTCAGCAGGAAGCAGCGATATTTCCGGCTCTCGCTCCAGGACACGCATCCCCAAATCGCGCATCAGCTCGTCGTTGATATTGCGCAGCTTGTACCAGTTGCGCATATCCCGAGGTGCAGCCTTCTTTGTCTGCGTATCGTGGTTGGCAAAGACGATATGGTTGTGGACACAGCCGCTTTTACTGTCGGTGTGCGTAGCCACGGTAAACGGAACTCCCGTGCCCTGCGTCAGCCGCATCGCCAGCTCTGAGCCAGCCGCATTAGCCCGAGCTACATCGGCCGGGTTATCCTTATCCAGCTCGTCTTTAGCCCACGATTGGATATAAATAATTGCTTCGTCAGTGCGCTGAGCCGGAGCATATCGCTCCATTTCTTCCACACTGGCTTCCATGAAGTCCACACCCGACCAACGGCCAGCCGTAGCCTCCGGAGAAAACGATTCAGCGTTAGGTTGAACCGTGCATAAAACATCGGCTCGCACCTCACCCTTGCGGGCATTGTCTGCCGTTCCATAGACGGCGTAGACCGTTGCCGCGCGGATATTCTGGCTGTAGTTAATCTTGATTGTGGACAAAGTCCTTCACCTCTTTGCGAAGAGAAGAAACCTCGGAGCCAATGCTTTCTACAGCCTCAGACACGGGGGCCACGCCGTCGATATTCGCGCGGCGAGCCAACTGGTTTAGATTGACGCCAATCCGCCGCAGTTGGTCGTTCATCTCGTCCAGGCGGCGCAGCGTGTCCGGGGCCAAACGCTTTTGCGTCAGCACGCTCTCCTCCTCCGCGAGGACATAGAGAGCTTCCCGGAACACGACGGCCTTTTGCACCCCTACGACCCGTGCGACCTCCTCGACAAATCGGTCTAAATCCTTATCGAGGCGCACGGTTGTACGCGAATATGTCGAGAACTTGTCTCGCATATCCACCTCCTACTTATCGTGCTTACTGTGGCAGGGTGGCCCCGACTGCTGATGCAGCCAGGGCCACAGTCTGTTTGTAAGGGTCACGCTTCTCTGAACTGCTCCCCATTAGTTGGACTGAGAAATCAGTTTCCGATTAGTGGGGAGTAGTTTTCATTGAGAGCCCGAAGTTTGGTGAGTGAGCATCAGCGGGAGCAGTTGGTTGAACTATTTGAGCAAGGCATAGGCTATCGTGCCGCTGCTACTGCTCTTGGTGTCTCCAAATACGCCGCCCGTATGCTCTATCGTCGGTTTAAACTGCATGGCAGACTATGTCTTGTGGAAAAACCGACTAAGCAGCAGTATTCGTTCGAAATCAAGAAGGAAGTTGTCCAACGCCACCTTTCTGGTGAGACAGCGATGAATCTTGCGCGCGAGTTTGGCCTGTCATCAGAGAAGCTGGTCAGCGGATGGTCGAGGAAATGGCGTAATGGTGGCGATGAGGCACTAAAACCGAAGCCGAAGGGCAGGCCCAAGGGCTCGGTCACGCCGAAGCCGCTCTCGGAGGAAGCGAAGCTGCGTCGCCAGATCGCGCGGTTGGAAGCGGAAAACGCATATCTAAAAAAATTGCGGGACTTGAGGAATCAGGGACACGCCTGAAAGTTCAGGCGATTGTCATCCTCAAGTCACGGCATCGTCTGCAATACCTTTTGGATGCGGCAGGCATGCCGAGAGCAACGTTCTTCTACCACCAGAAACGACTCAGCGAGCCGGATAAGCACGCTGCGCTCAAAGACGCGATCTTAGAAAGCTTCGAGCGTAACAAGCATCGCTACGGCTACCGACGAGTGCTACTTGACCTGCGCAACCAGGGGTGGGTGGTCAACCACAAGCTCGTCTACAAACTCATGAGCGAAATGGGGCTTCGAGCCAAGGTCCGCCGGCGCAGGCCATATGTTTCTTATAACGGGACGATCAGCCACATTGCCGACAACACGCTTGACCGCAAGTTCACCCCAGATAAGCCAAATACCGTCTTTGTTAGCGACGTCACCGAGTTCAGGGTCGCAGGCCGCAAGGTCTACCTGTCACCGGTGATGGATCTGTTCGACCGTTCAATCGTTGCCCACACCGTGGCTACATCGCCGTCGACAGCGTTTACCGCCGATTCTTTAACTAAGACAATTAAAACGTGTACGCCTGAGCCTGGGTGGATGATGCATACCGATCAAGGTTTCCAGTACCAGCATTCGTCCTGGCGCAACCTGATTCATGACAACGGTGGTGTTCAGTCAATGTCGCGTAAAGCCAACTGTTACGACAACGCGGTCATGGAGAATTTCTTCGGGCACTTGAAAACCGAGATGTACCACGGAGAAGTCTTCGACACCGTCGCAGAGTTCAACCAGGCCATCGACGAGTACATCCAGTGGTACAACACCGAACGCATCCAACAACGACTCAAGGGTCTGACCCCGATGCAATATCGAAATCAGACCCTTGAAGCCCTAACCGCCTAGAATTAAACCAGTCCAACTTTCGGGGGCCAGTTCATTCGCCGGTGAGGGCCATTTTTTATTTTTGCTTACTGGGCGGAATCTAGTGAACGTGCGGCGACATGGTCTGTAGCGGGAAAGTAGCAATCAGGCTCTAGACAGCAAACCCTTACCTAGGTAAGGTAAGCCTATGCAAAAGAAAGACTTCATGAATGTGCGTGCAGTTATCGCACTCGTAGCCACTCTAGCCCTAGGCGCAGGCCTTGTTGCGTGTTCTTCTGATTCTTCTTCTAAGGAAGGAAACGGAGAAAAGAAGATCGAGCGAGTTGTGGCGCTTGATTGGCGCTACGAGGAAATTCTCAAGGCCCTCGATGTGGACCCAGTGGGAATCGTGGAAATCGGTAAGTCGGAGGCACCGACCACTTTGAAAGGGCAGCTGGGTCAGGCGACCTCTGTGGGCCAGGCCAAGCAGCCGAATCTAGAGGTTATCCAGTCCTTGGAGCCGGATCTGATCCTGGCTAGCCCTACCCGTCAAGCCGATATCATGCCGCAGTTGGAAGAGATTGGGCAGACCGAATCCTACCCAGATGAGACTTACTTGGACGTGCTGGACTCGATGGATGAGATCGCGGCCAAGCTAGGTAAAGAGGAAAAGGCCAAAGAAGTCCGTCAGCGCATCGAGGACAAGATTGCTCATACCAAGGATGCGGTAAAGCCGGGGAGCCGTGCGGTCGTGGCTGGCTGGTCCAGTGAGATGCTCTATACCTGGGTCAACCCTTCCTTCCCCCAGTCGCTACTAAGTGAGGTGGGCTATGACTATGCCTTCGAAGGTGAGAAGTCATCCATCGAATCTAAGACTGATGTAGCGGAACTGACCGGCGATAAGCTCCCTGGTATGAAGGCTGACCTAGTCTTTATGTACAAGGACGTCGATGCGTTTAAAAAGACGCCCTATGCCAAGGGTAGCGGCGACATTGTAGAGGTGGACCAAGATATCTGGTCGCGCGCCCGCGGGCCGCTTTCCGCCGAGCATATGCTCGATGACATCATCGCCGCTGAAGAGTAGTGGCACCTCGAACTAAAACCAGCGCCTGCCTGGTCCTTGCAACCGCTGCCGTCGCCTTCGTGTGGTGGTGGCGGCTTCGCCATGTTCAGGTGCCAGCTGATACCCCGTGGCTGGAAGAAGAGCTGCATAGCGTGGCCTTTGACCGTCTCCTTGCCACCACGGTCGTCGGTATCGCATTAGGGGTAGGCGGGTTATTGCTGCGGACGGCAACTGCGAATCCGCTAGCCGATCCGTCCATCACTGGTGTGAACTCCGGTGCGGCACTCGGCGCAGTCGCAACAGCAATGTTTATAGGAAGCGAAACCTCGAGTGTTGACCAGTTGCCCGGTGCGCTGTTGGGTGCGGGGATTGCTGTGGGGGTGACGGTGGGCGTCGGTAAGAGCGGTGCCATTCAGCGCATGGTGCTTGTTGGCGTTGCCGTTTCCGCGCTGTGTAGCGCCTTGACCTCCATTTTCTTGGTGATAGATGAAGCTCAACTGGCTACGGTGATGTCATGGCTTTCTGGTCGGCTTGCCGGTGTGCGCCTAAGCGGTATCATACCGGCGCTGATTGCCGTGCTGGTCGTGGTTCCCTTGACCTTAGTCGGTGCAAAAACGCTGGACTTGCTCGTAGCAGGCGATGCCGTGGCTGGTGCTGTCGGCGCGAAGCCGGAGCGCATTCGGTTGGCAGCCATTGTGGCGGCGGTAGTGCTTATTGCTCCGGCCGTAGCTGCAACTGGGCCGATTGGCTTCTTGGGGTTGATGGCCGCGGCCGTAGCGTGGCGGGTGTGCGGCTCACACCACCGCATGGGGCTGTGCGTGGCTGGAATTGTTGGAGCAGCGGTGCTTTTGGTGGCCGATTCGGTTGGCCAGGCAATCTGGGCGCCAGCCGAGACCCCAGTGGGCATCGTGACTTCTTTGGCTGGCATGCCATTAGTGTTGTGGGCCGTCCATGCGCTGGGGAGGAGGAAGCATGCGGCATAAGAGATTTGTTGGGGTGCTAGTAGGACTCATCCTGGCGTTGGCGTTGAGCGCAATCATCGGCATGGGCGTCGGTGCGGTGATGAAACCGCCGGGCGAGGTGATCACCGCCTTCGTTACCGGAGAGCCGCTCATCTGGAAGTACCGCGCCCCGCGGATCTTGGTGGGAATCTGCGCTGGTATTGCCATGGCCGTCTCTGGCTGTCTATTGCAGTCCGCGCTACGCAATCCTTTGGCCGCACCAGATACGGTGGGTATTACCTCCGGCGGCGGACTCGCGGCCGTTGCGGTACTCATGGGATCAGGCGCCCTGCCGGCCCACCTGCTGACTTTCATAGCCTTTATTGGAGCGTTGGCTGGAACTGGGCTGGTTCTTCTCCTCGCCGGACGCGGGGCAAGTGATCCGGTGCGCCTGCCGCTTACCGGGGTGGCGGTATCCTTTGGGCTGGGCGCCATCACCGAATTGCTCTTGGTGCGGGCCGCCCCAGAGGCAGGAGCGGCCATGACATGGTTGAAAGGTTCGCTTTACGCCCGCTCGCTTGGCGATGCCACCATTGTCGCCCCCTTTATCCTTCTCGCCCTAACCGTCTCGATGGTGGTGGCAAGACACCTGGATATGCTCGCGCTGGATGACTCGACCATGGCCGGCATCGGCGTGAGCACCAAGATGTTGCGCCTAATAGCAGTAGCATTAGCCGTCATCCTCGGCGCCGCGGGAGTCGCCGCGGCCGGGGTCTTGGGCTTCGCCGGACTCATCGTCCCACATGCTGCTCGCTTGGTTGTTGGCGCGAACCTGCGCCGGCAAATACCCGTGGCGGCCCTGGGCGGCGCGGTCCTTGTGACCGCATGCGATACGCTCGGTCGCTGGGCCTTCGCCCCCACGGAACTCCCCGTTGGCGCGCTCATCGCGCTGATCGGTGCACCGTATTTCATTTTCCTATTGACTCGGCTGACCCGAGTGCGAAACGGAGGCTAGACATGACCCTGACGTGTAGCGAATTAACCGTGGGCTACGGTGGCCCCGATGTGGTCAAGGATGTAAATCTTCACTTATCCAGTGGTCAAGTAACCGCTCTGATCGGGCCGAATGGCTGCGGCAAGTCGACGCTTCTCAAGACATTGGGCCGCCAGCTTACGCCCAGCGCAGGCGCGGTGTACCTCTCGGGCCAAAATATCAGCAAGTATTCCTCGCGTGCCTTTGCCCGTGAAGTTTCTTTTCTGCCACAACATCCCGTGGCTCCGGAAGGGGTATTAGTGCGTGACGTCATCGGTTACGGCCGCTATCCCTATACAGGGGCGCTAGCGACGATGCGGGCCGGAGATCATGCAGCGGTTGAGCGTGCTGCCTCGCGTGCTGGGGTGAGCGCGCTTCTCGACGCCCCCGCGGCAGATCTTTCCGGTGGTCAGCGCCAGCGCGTCTTCCTCGCTATGACTTTGGCCCAAGAAACGCCAATTACCTTGCTTGACGAGCCGACTACTTACCTCGACCCCGCG
The DNA here is from genome assembly GCF_022347345.1 of Corynebacterium sp. ACRPJ. Taxonomy (NCBI): domain Bacteria; kingdom Bacillati; phylum Actinomycetota; class Actinomycetes; order Mycobacteriales; family Corynebacteriaceae; genus Corynebacterium; species Corynebacterium sp. ACRPJ. The sequence goes on along the minus strand of NZ_JAKRNC010000013.1, from coordinate 11,276 downwards.
CACCAATTGTCCATTTTGGATCTGGTTCGAGACCTCAATGGCGCTGGGACCACAGTGGTCATGGTGGTCCACGATATGGTCCATGCCGCGCGTTATGCCGATCGAATCGTAGCCATGCGTGAGGGACGCATTGTGGCCGAAGGGCCTACCGAGGAGGTAATGACCGCTGAACTCGTACGCGAAACCTTCTATGTTGAGTGTTTAGAGATGACTGATCCATCCACCGGTCGACGCTTTCCCATACCCATTTCCGTGCACGCTCCTGAACTTTCTGGAACCCTAGAGGGGAGAAGATAAATCTATTTAAAGGAGTACGAAGCAATGGCGAATAACCTAGGCCACGAAGTCGACCTGGACCGCAACGAATACAAGTACCTGGCATCTGAAGACTCCGTGTCTTCGGCAGCTAAGTCTGGCACCTCCGCTCAGTCCGGTGCGGCTGCAGCGGGTGCAGGCGCTGCAGCGGCAGGCGCCGCGGGCGCTGCCGGCCTATCCACGCCGGTAGGCAAGCAGGCTGCAGATAATGCAGAATCGACCGCCAGCAAGTACGAGCCGCAAAACCACGTCGTCGCTGGTGCCGACGAAGAGCATGTAGGCTCCGCGCCGCAGCAGCCGGACCTGCAGGAGAAGTTGGACGAGGGTAACTCGGACTACGCACCGAGCCAGCACATCGTGGGTGGCGCGCAGGAAGAGCACATCGGCTCCGCGCCGCAGCAGCCAGATCTGCAGGAAAAGTTGGACGAGGGTAACTCGGACTACGCACCGAGCCAGCACATCGTAGGCGAAGCAAACGAAGAGCGTGTTGCTACTGCGCCGAACCAGGACAACGTCAATGGGCAGCAGTCCTCTGAGCGCCTGGATCAGCTAAAGGGCAAGGCATCCGAGGCTGGTAGCGCCGTCGGGGATGCTTTCCAGCGCGCTAAGGGCTTCGTGGAGGACAAGGCACACGAGTACCAAGAGGAGTCCACGAAGAAGGGCGGCTTCTTTGACCGCGTCAAGGGCGCTGTCCGCGATGCTCGCGAGTCTATTGAGGACAAGCGCAAGAACTAACCAGCGCTGAGATTGAGCCGCTTTCCCGGGTTCGGGGAGGCGGCTTTTGTCGTGTATGCAATCCTGCTAATCGTCCAAGGTGCGGAGGTAGAGTCGGCTAATCAGCAGGCGTCTTGGCACGTCCACAAGTGGGCGCAGGAAGGGGAGGAAGGGCTCGGAGGCGGCGTCGATAAGCAGCAGCGTGCGACCATCGCGCAGGCGCTCAAGGGTGAAGGTTTCCTCGCCGCGCTCGAGGTGTCCGGGGAGGGTGCCGTAGGTGAACCCGCAGCGGCCGTCTTCGTGGAAGACATCGACCACGCGACAGCAAAAATCCCATGGGCCGAGGCCCATGGTGACCTCCGCGCCGAGCTCCACAACGTCATGGGTGGGGCGCACGCGGAAAAGGCCGCTGCGTTGGATTGACCAGCGGAAAAGCCGGTGCGCGGCGGTATCAAAATCAGCGTCGATGACTCGTGACATGTGCAGCTGCGGGAAGCCAGAAGTATCGGAATAAGACAGCGGTGTGACCATGCGCCCAATGATAGGGGAGGGGTGATTACCCCCGAATTCTGGAAGAAATATAACGGCTTGGACACAGTCACAGGAGTTTGCTGATTCCACAAATTTTTCGTGCCAGTATCGAGCTTGCACGATGTTGACAACTGAAAGTAGGTACCTTGATGCTTCGCATTCCGCACCTTAAGAAAGTCCTGGTGGGCTCGGCTTTCGCTGGTGCGTTTTTCCTGGGATCCCCGGCCGCAGGCGCCCAGGAATTGCCCCAACCGGATTTCGATTCCGCAGGGATTATTGACCAGGTCCGAGATGGCCTGGCTGGGGTAGGCATCCAAACCCCGCAGGTGGATAAGAACGTCACCGACGCCGTGGATTCCTCTGTGCGCAACGCGCAGCAAGCCGTGCAGCACACGGCGCAGCAGGCACAGTACGCGGAGCCGATGACCAACCCGAATCCCATCGGCCTAGCGGAACAGGCCACCCAGCCGGAGTTTAAACCGCAGGGAACCAATCCAAACTATAAGTGGAAAAATGATGGATTTTCCAAGGTAGCTGCGGGCAAGCCACAGGCTGACTACGTGCTGCACCGCGTGCCGGGCTCGTTCTTTGATGCCCCACGCATTCCAGAAGAATCTGTTGCGGCCATGAATGAGGGCGAGTCGCTTTATGGCCCCGGCACCCCGGTTTATGTCGATGAGAAGATGATGTGCACCCTGACTGTGGCGGGCAACGATAATGCTGGCCGCAAGGTTGGGCTTACCGCTGCGCACTGCGGCAACGTGGGGGATTCGGTCACCTCCGCCGATTCGGAGCAGATTGGCCCGACGGGCACCGTGGTGTCCAAGAATGAGGACCTGGATTACGCCGTCATTGAGTTCGGCTCTAAGGCCAAGGTCTCCCGCTCCTACAATGGCGTAACCGTCAATGAGTTGGGCGGCGGCGTTAAGCCGGGCCAGCAGGTGTGCAAGCAGGGCGTTGCCACCGGAAAGACCTGCGGTGTGACCTATCAGCAGGCAAAGAAGATCCAGGTTAACCAGGTATGCGCCATGATGGGCGATTCCGGTGCACCGCTGTTTGCCAACGGCCGCCTCATTGGCTCGATTACCGGCGGTTTCCTGCCGGTGAATTTCCCGTGCCGCACCCCGCTGCAGGGGCCGGTTCATAACCCAACCGCCGCAAACACCATGGATGCAGCCTTGGCGGATATGAACCGCCGCGGTGGCGTAGGTGCTGGTTTTACATTGCCTGAGGACTAGCCTCGCCAAACCTTTGCCCGCTTTCCCAGCCTGGGGGGAGCGGGCTTTGTGCATCTTTGGCTGGTGCTAAAACCACAGCCAATCGGGTATAGCGTGAATTACTTGCGAGCCATATCCAGAAGCCAGTCAGAGAGCCGCGCGATAGTGCAGCCGTCCTTATTGACACGCACCCGCCGCTAACCCGGATGCGAAACTCTGGGCGACAGGTGCGTGTTACGCCAGCTGCGGAGAAATCCCTAGCGCTGCAGTGCGGCTAGGGCGTGCTTGTGGAGCAGGCCGTTGGAGGCGACGCCAGATCCGCCGTGTGGGCCGGGGTTTCCGTCCAGATCCGTGAACGTGCCACCGGCCTCGGTCACGATGAGGGAGGGCGCGGCGAGGTCCCACAAGGACACCTCGGGTTCGGCGGCGATGTCTACCGCGCCTTCGGCCACGAGGCAGTAGGACCAAAAATCACCATAGCCGCGCAGTCGCCAGGTCTTGTCCGTGAGCGCGAGGAATTGATCGCGCAGGCCGCGTTCGGCCCATCCGGTCAGCGAGCTCATGGCCAGCGAAGAATCGGCGAGCTTTTCCACGTGGGATACGCCCAAGCGCTTGGGCTCGCCGCCGAAAACGCGGAAGGTACCAGCGCCCTTGGCTGCGTACCAACGGCGGCGCAGGGCGGGTGCGGAAACCACCGAAACTACCGGTTCGCCATCTTCCAAAAGGGAGATGAGCGTGGCCCATACGGGGACGCCACGCACGAAGTTCTTGGTGCCGTCGATGGGATCGATGACCCACTGGCGGCCCTTATAGCAGGCCTCGCCGCCGTATTCCTCGCCTAGCACTTCATCGCGCGGGCGGGAGCGCTTGAGAGATTCGCGGATCTGCTTCTCACAGGTGAGATCTGCATCCGATACAGGAGACATATCCGGCTTTTCCTTGACAGAAAGATCGGCGGCCTCGAAACGATGCATGGTCACCACATCGGCATGGCCCGCCAGCTCGAGCGCGAGACCCAAGTCTTCTTTGAACTTACCCACGGAGCCAATCCTCCATCTGATCCACTACCTGTTTATTGCCGGCCAAGCACCATTCGACGCCGCCGGCCTCTACCTTGCGGGCAGCACCGCCGGCCGCCTCCACGAGGGCTTTGCCGGGGAACCAATCCCAATCCGCCACCGAATGCTGCATCCATGCGCCCCATGTGCCATCGGCCACGGAGGACAGGTCAACAGAACCGGCACCGAGCATACGGACTGTAGCAAAGTTTTCCGCCACGCGCTGCCATGCCCCGCGGATATCCGCATCCACCAGCGAGGTTGGGTGCAGATACGTGGATAGTGAAATCTGCTCGGCCGGCTTCTCCTCTAGACGAGCCACCTCTTTCCCGTCGAGGGAAGTGGGGTAGTCGCGGCCGCCGAACCAGGTATAGCCCATGGCGGGGCGGTGGACGGCGCCGAGGGTGATCCCGGTGGCGTCGGTAAGCGCGAGCGCAGAGCACCAATAGTCGGAGCCGGAAGAGAAATTGTAGGTGCCATCGACCGGGTCAATGACCCAGGTGCGGCCGGACTGGGACTCGCGGGCCGCACCCTCTTCGCCGAGGATGCCGTCTTCCGGACGCACGGCCTCGAGCACGCCCGCAACGAAGCGCTCGGCCGCCCGGTCCGCATCCGTAACAACGTCCGAGATAGAAGTCTTTTGCTCTACGTCGACGCCCATCTCGCGCAAGCGCCAGGCCAGGCGGCCGGCGTTATAGACAAGGGCCTGCGCAAGGTGCGCATCCCCGTCATCCGCGTGCGCGACAATGAAGGTCTTGATGACCGCGTCGATCATCTCCTGCAAGCTCGGCTTTTGATCCATGCCCACCATTGTCACCCTAAACGCGGCCGATGGCTAATTATGCCGGCCGGGTGGGTAGGATTGGGGCCTATGCGTCCCGAAGTAACAGCACGGCTCAAGCAATTGGAAACCACCCTGACCACCATCGAGAAGGTCATGGACCCGGAGGCTTTGGCTGCCCGCATTCGGGAACTAGAGGCCCAAGCCGGCGACCCATCCCTGTGGGATGACCCCGCCCACGCGCAACAGATCACCTCCGAGCTTTCCGCAGCGCAGGCCAAGGTCCGCAAGTTGGAATCGCTGCGCGGGCGCTTAGAGGACATGCCCGTGATGTACGAACTCGCGGAAGAAGAGGGCGATACCTCCCTGGCGGATGATGAGCTCGATTCCTTGGAGTCTGCCATCGAATCGCTGGAGGTCACCACCATGCTTTCTGGTGAGTATGACCCGCGTGAGGCGGTTATCAATATCCGCTCCGGTGCCGGCGGTGTGGACGCGGCCGACTGGGCCGAAATGCTCATGCGCATGTACACGCGCTGGGCGGAAAAGCACGGCCACAAGGTTGATGTCTATGACATCTCCTATGCGGAGGAGGCCGGTATCAAGTCCGCGACCTTTGTCGTCCACGGTGAATACATGTACGGTCAGCTCTCCGTGGAGCAGGGAGCGCACCGCCTGGTGCGCATCTCGCCCTTTGATAACCAAGGGCGGCGCCAGACCTCCTTCGCCGAGGTAGAGGTGCTTCCGGTGGTGGAGCAGACTGACTCGATTGAGGTGCCGGATTCAGAGGTGCGCGTCGATGTCTATCGTTCTTCTGGTCCGGGCGGCCAGTCTGTCAATACCACCGACTCGGCGGTGCGCCTGACCCACATTCCCACCGGCATTGTGGTGACCTGCCAGAACGAAAAGTCGCAGATTCAAAATAAGGCCTCGGCCATGCGCGTGCTGCAGGCAAAGCTACTGGAACGCAAGCGCCAAGAGGAACAAGCTGAGCTCGATGCGTTGGGCGCCGGTGGCAACGCCTCTTGGGGCAATCAGATGCGCTCCTACGTGCTGCACCCGTATCAGATGGTCAAAGACTTACGCACCAATTTTGAGGTGGGCGATCCCTCCAAGGTGCTCGATGGCGATATCGATGGCTTCCTTGAATCCGGTATCCGCTGGCGCATGCAGCAACAAGAAGATCAAGCTTAGGTCCATACTGATCGGGCTGAATTGAACGTGAAAAGGCCGAACTGAGGGGAGAAAATCCTCAGTTCGGCCTGATCTCTATGGACTTAACCCGCGTAGTCCATCGGCGCGCCCGGTCCCAGCGGGATGCCGATGAGGTACCAGATGACGAAGAAGGCGAACCAACCCACGATCATGCAGAGGGAATAGGGCAGCGCCAGCGACATCAAAGTACCCACACCCGCGTGCTTGTAGTAGCGCTGCAGGAAGGTCAACGCCAGCGCGAAGTAGGGCGACATTGGGGTGATGATATTCGTCGGAGAGTCACCGATACGGAAGAGCATCTGGGAAACCTCAGGCGAGACGCCCACATACATCATCATCGGCACGATGACCGGGGCCATCAGCGCCCACTGGGCGGAACCGGAGGTGATGAAGAGGTTAAGCAGCGCGACCATGGCCACCAGTGCGGCGAACATGACCAGCGGCGGCAGGGACCAGTGCTGGAGCAGCTCGGAGCCCTTGATGGCGGTCCATACGCCGAGGTTGGACCACTCGAACCAGGCGAGGAACTGAGCGACGGCGAAGAAGAGGACCAGCATGGGAACGAGGGTCTCGATGCCCTTGGCCATAAACTCCGGGACATCGGCAAAGGATTTCACGGTGCCAGCAGCCAAGCCGTAGACGATGCCGCATACCAAGAAAGCCAGGGCAATCGGCACCGCGATGGCGCTAATGAGCGGCGACTCCATGAAGCTATCCCCTTGGCTTGCCAGCGGGGAGCCGGGGATAAAGAGCAAGGCAAAGAAGGCGGCCAAGAAGAGCAGGAGCGCGATGCCGGAAGCAATCAAACCGCGCTGTTCGTTGGGCTTGATGCGCATCGCCTCTTCATCATCGGTGAAGTCGTACTCACCATCCTCTTCCGCGTCCGCGCCGGAACCACCAGCGGCCTTGGAGAAAGATACCTCTTCATAATTGATGTGGTCATGGTCCACGAGCTCGCGGGCCTTTTTGACCATGAGGAATTCCGTGACCGCGGTAATGATGAGGGAGAGCACCACGGCAGAAGGGATAACGAAGAATATATTGGCCAGCGGGCTGACCTCATATTCCGGGTCCACAAACTGTGCGGCCGGGGTAGAAATACCCGCCAGCAGGAGGTCAGTGATATTCAGAATCAGCGAGGCATTAAAGCCGGCAGACGATGCCGCAAAGGCCACCATCGCGCCCACGATGGGGGAGCGGCCCACGGCGTGGAAGGCCATTGCGCCCAGCGGGATCAGGATGACGTAGATGGCATCAGAGGCCACGGAGCCGGTCACGCCGGCCAGCGCCACCACGAAGGTCAGCATTTTGGCGCTGACCTTGGTCACCATCGCGCGCACCAACGCGGAAAGCAGGCCAGACTGCTCTGCCACAGCCACGCCGAGCATCACGGCAAGGATGACGCCGAGCGGCGGGAAGCTGGTGAAGTTCTCCACTGCATCAGTAACCATGCGTGAGATATTCTCGGTGGTCAGCAGGGATTCTACTTCGATGGTCTCGCCGGTCTTGGGGTCCTCAGCGGTCATGCCAATGAGGTGCCCCAGCCACGAGGTCACAGCGACTATGGCTGCGAGGATGACGAAGAGCCAGAATGGATCCGGCAGCTTATTGCCAATCTTTTCTACAGTGCCCAGGAAGCCGCTTGCAGAACGTGGTTTTTCTTTAGTTTCGGTTTCGGCCATTGTATCGGCACTTCCTGTCGATCGGTCGGAACAAATTAGTGTCTTAGACCACATTACTTAAATACAGTTCACAGCGTGGTGTCAACTTTAGTTGCTACAGTGATTCGCGTGATTAGATTCGACAACGTGACTAAGGCCTACTCCGCCGAGTCTCGCCCAGCGCTCGATGGGGTGTCTTTCGAGATCGCGGATGGTGAATTCGCCTTTCTCATCGGCCCGTCCGGCTCCGGTAAGTCCACTTTCCTGGAGCTCATGGTGCGCTATAGCAATGTGACCAAGGGCGATATTTATTTTGATGACTTCCACGTCAACAAGCTTTCCGGCAAGCAGATTAACGTGCTGCGCCAGTCCATTGGCTATGTTTTCCAGGACTTCCGCCTGCTGCCCAAGCTGACGGTGTACCAAAACGTGGCCTTTGCGTTGGAGGTTATTGGCAAGAGCAAGTACCGCATCTCCACCTCGGTCCCGCAGGTCTTGGATCTGGTTGGCCTAGAGGATCGCCGCGATGCGTATCCGCACGAGCTTTCCGGTGGCGAGCAGCAGCGCGTGGCCATTGCCCGCGCGGTGGTCAATCGGCCGAAGCTTTTGCTTGCCGACGAACCCACGGGCAACCTCGATCCCTCCACCGCCGACGAGATCATGGACTTGCTGCTGGGCATCAACCGCCGTGGCACCACAGTGGTGATGTCCACCCACAATGCCCGCGCCGTCAATGGGGCACGCAAGCGCGTGCTGGAGCTGCGCAATGGAGTCCTCGTGCGCGATGAGCACGAGGCGACGTACGAGGGGGAAGCATGAAGCTAGGTTTTATTTTCCGCGAGGCCACCAAGGGCCTTGGCCGCAACCTGACCATGACCATCGCCATGATCATCACCACCGCTATTGCGGTAGGCCTCGTTGTTGCCGGCATCATGGTGACCAACCTGACCAAGGACACCAAGGAGATCTACCTCGACCGCGTTGAGGTTATGGTCCAGCTTAACGAGGATATTTCCGCTGGTGACCAGGATTGCGTGACCCCGGCCTGCGCGGATCTCCAGGGACAGCTCGACGCGGATGATTCCGTCGAGTCCGTGGAATACCGCAACCGCGCGGAATCCTATGAGCGATTCAAGGAACTCTTCCAAGACACCGACCCCGTCATGGTGGAACAAACCTCGCCCGATGCGCTGCCGGCAGCGTTCCACGTGCGCCTGAAGGAACCAGAAGACGCTTCTGCGATCGATGCGATTAGGGATAACCCGGCGGTAGAGGATGTCGTCGACCAGCAGCAAGAAGTGCGCGATGCCGCAAGCAACCTGGACTCTATCCGCAATGCCACCTTTGTGCTGGCTATTGTGATGTCCGTGGCGGCCATCTTCTTGGTGGCCAATATGGTGCAGATCGCCGCGTTCCACCGCACCCGCGAAACGGAAATCATGCGCATGGTGGGCGCGAGCCGGTGGATGACGCAGGCGCCGTTCGTACTGGAAGCAGTGCTGGCCTCGCTCATCGGCGTGGTCTTGGGTGGCGCCGGGATTTTTCTGGGCAAATCCCAAGTGGTGGACCCATCCCTGCAAGGGCTGTATGAATCCCAGCTGCTCGCCCCCATGAAGTCTGGCGACCTCTGGATTGCCCTGCCTCTCGTGGGCTTGCTGGCGCTGGTGGTCACCGCCGTCACAGCACATATCGCCCTGCGGTCCTATGTGCGCAAATAGCCCGTTTGCTGGGCCGGCTAAAAGGGCACTACACTGCCATAATTATGGCTAAGAAGGGCAAGAAGAATAAGAAGGCGGCGTCCGGCGAAGCAACGCTCGCTACTAACCGCCGGGCCCGGCATGACTACAAGATCCTCGAGGAATACGAGTGCGGCATCGTCCTGCTCGGCACCGAGATCAAATCCCTGCGGGAGGGAAAAATCTCGCTTAATGATGCCTTCGCTACCATCGATGATGGCGAGGTGTACCTGCGCAACCTGCACATCCCGGAATATTCCATGGGCTCGTGGACGAACCACAGCCCGCGGCGCACTCGCAAGCTTTTGCTGCACCGCCGCGAGATCGACAAGCTTTACGGGCAGGTGCGCAACGGTAATAAGACCTTGGTCCCGCTCAAGGTCTACCTCAAGAATGGCTACGCGAAGCTTTCGCTCGCGCTGGCTCAAGGTAAGCAGGACTATGACAAGCGAGAGGATATTAAGCGTCGCGACCAAGACCGCGAAATTTCCCGCGAGCTCGGCCGCCGCGTGAAGGGCATCAATGTTTAAGACGGCGAAGGTTCACGATGTAGTCAAGGGCGAGGACACTATCGAAGGCACTGGGGTGCTGGTGGATCGGATGTGGCCCCGGGGCGTCGCCAAGAGCGACCTGGTCTACGACGAGTGGTTCAAGGACGTCGCGCCGAGCCCCGAGCTGCGCAAGTGGTGGAACCACGACGAGGATCGCTTCGACGAGTTTGCCCGCCGCTACAAGGCCGAGCTCGACGACAATGACTCCGACGAGCTCGCCCAGCTGCGTGCGCTTGCCGACGCCACCCTCCTCTTCGCCGCCGCCAACCGCACGGTCAACCATGCGGTAGTCCTCAAGGAATGGTTAGAGGAGCACTTGAGGAAATAAAAGTGGGTGGGGTAGTGTTGAACGAACCGTAGGGAAGATGCACTATCCCGTCCCTACAGCATGGGGTTGATTTGGTTTCGACTTCGTGCACTGCGCCAGGGGAAGCGTGCCGGTGCAGGCTAACGACCACCGTTTAAGCGTCGTAGCAACCAATAAACGCAGAGAAGAACTCTCAGCGTGACTACGCCCTCGCTGCCTAATTACAGCGACGCGTGTCTGTCAGCCTAGGTTTCGTTCCTGACCTAGAACCTGGCATCGACTAAGGAACTAGCCGGCTGGCCGGGTCATCAGGACCAGTCGGGACTTTTACTGGTGACTGGGCCCATCATCCGGACGCGTTCGCCCGATCCGGAGGGCCGAGCAGAGATTCTGTGCGGACTGCGCACGGAGAAGCCCTGGCAAGGTGACGAAGGACCCGGGTTCAATTCCCGGCAGCTCCACCAATAGGCCCCCGAGAAATCGGGGGCCTTTTTCCATGCAATGGCTTTTAGATCTGCGAACCCTCTCCTGCGGCATTGGGGGAAGGCAATCTCGCAGTGGAGTTGGGGCCTTCTATATGGCTTAAGTCGCCCACCGAATCCTGCCTTCTGGCGCGGAGTTGCTCTGGCATGTGGTGCGGGAAATCCGCACTGTGCTGGGGATTTGTCATTGTTGGAGGGGTTGGACTACATTAATCGAAGTCGCCGCGAGGTAGCCGGGAGGTTACTTTTGAGCGAATTTCGTGCGGACTTGGTTCAAGGATTTGACAGGGTTCATTGAGTTGAGTAAGTTTGTACGAGCCGCCAACGAGAGGTTAACGGTAGGTTAATTTTTTTGTGGTGTGCGGATGATGTTTGAGAACTCAATAGTGTGCCAATGTACTTTTTATTTTTTGTGTGCATGGTTGTGTGTTGATTGGTTTGTCTGCCAGCAGGCTTAGTGGTTTGTTGGTTGGTGTGTGCCGGTTGGGTATGTGGAACACGTACCTATTTGAATGCTGTTTGGTGTTTCGGCTGCATTGAGATGGATTGGTTGGCATGTGATTGTGTTCAACTTTTTGGTTTCCTCTTTTTTGACCCCGTCGGGTTGAGGGAACTGTATTTTTTCTTTGTAGTAATTTTTTGGACGCCAGCACAGGCTTTTGTGGTTTGTGGTGGTTTGTTTGTTTGTTGGGTTTCGGGCTTTTCACG